>JAQCHM010000204.1 GCA_027730885.1 Actinomycetota bacterium
CAACAGCCGATCAGACCCGCCGAGACTCACCCCACGCCACGGGCCCCGCTTTTCCGCATCCTGCTAGTGGCCGGTCGCGGAAGAAGATGACCAGATGGTCGGTGAGCGCGTCGCTGACGGCGGTGAAGGTGTCGTCGTCGAGCGGGACGGACAGGTCGACTCCGTCCACGATCGCTCCGATCGACGGCGAGAGTTTCGTGATCAGCATCGAGGCCTCCTTCATTCAGTTGTCCTTCATGTGACTGTTCGCGACCTGACTATCCCCGACCGATTGCTCGGTCAGATTCGTTCGAGTTCGGCGTTGTCGAACAGCGGGGTGATGCCTTGCTCGACGATGTCGTTGCGGAGGTCGTCGTTGCTCGGGCGGTCGGTTGGGCGCGCCGCTGCGTCGAACACTGCCGAAAGCAGGGTGGCGTCGCTGGTGGTGTTGAGGAACAGGCCCGGCTGGCTCAGCACGTATCGCACGGCGCGATCGAACGCGACGGGGTCGGTGAGCGGCTCGTACCAGCTGCGGTGGGGCGCCAGGTCATCGGCGGCCCAGCGACCTCGGGCGATCGCTTTGATCGTCTGGACAGCAACGTTGCGCTCCGCACACACCTCGAGCAACGTGTCGACATCTCGGCGGTAGTCCGGACGGTCCAGGAGCGCGAAGTTGAACGGCAGCAGCACGGAGTCGTAGTCGAACTGTTCGAGACTGCGAAGGTGGGCACCGGCGACGCGGATGCCGTGGCCGGTGACCCCGATGAACCGCACCAGCCCCTCGCCGCGTGCCGCGATCAAGGCTTCGAGCGCGCCGCCAGGAGCGTGCACCGTTTCCCATTCGTCGGGCTCGACCAGGTTGTGCAGCTGAATCAGGTCGACATGGTCCACGCCCAGCCGAGTGAGAGACCGTTCGAGGCTGGCTCGAGCGGTGGCTGCGGTGCGGTCGCCGGTCTTGGTTGCGAGGAAGACTTCGGCCCGGTGTTGCGCCAGCCAGGGCTGGAGCCGCACTTCGGACTCGCCGTAGCTCGCGGCCGTGTCGATGTGATTGACGCCGCGCTGGTGCACGAGTTCGAGGGTTGTCTCTGCCCGCGAAGGGCTCATGGCGCCGAGGGCCGCGGCCCCGAAGATCACCCTGGTCGACTGGTGGCCGGTTCGTCCGAATGGCGCGGTGGGCAGCATCAGCGCACCTTACTCCCACGACGGGTCACAGCTCAGACCGTCCCACTCAGACCGTGCTCATTCAGATGATGTGTTCGGCTCGAAGCTGCTCTCGTCGGTCGTCGTCGTAGCCGAGTTCGGCGAGGATGTCGTCGTTGTCGGTTCCCGGTGGCCGGGCGCCGTGGCGGACCCGGGTGGGCGTTCGTGAGAACTTCGCGGCAGGCCCGGTCAGCGGAGCCGTCGAACCGTCCGACAGCCGGGTTGGCTGCAGCATGTCCCTTTCGATCACGTGGGGCTCGTGGGCCGCATCGGCGTAGGTGTTCAGCTTCGCCGCGACGAGCCCCGCGTCGAGCAGCCGCCCGAGCGCCTCGTAGACCGACCGGTTGGCGCACCAGTCCCGGATCACGTCGTTCACCGCATCTCGGTTCCCCAGACGCTCGGCGTTGCGCCCGAACCCGGGAGCGCGAGCCAGGTCTGCCCGGTCGATCACCTCGCAGAGCCGTCGCCAGTGATTGTCGAGCGCGATCGCCAGGTAGAGGCTTCCGTCGCGACAGTGGTACACGTCGCAGGGGTGGGTCACGCTCACCTGCGACCCCCACCGCTCCAAGGGCACGCCGGTGGCCCCGAGCGAGAGCAGGCCGTTGGAGTGGAACAACAGCGAGTCGAGCAGGCAGACGTCGACGTGCTGGCCTTCGCCCGTGCGGTCGCGGTGGCGCAGCGCGGCGAGCGCCGACAGAGCCCCGTGCATCCCGGCGAGGTCGTCGGCGAGGAAGGTCGGCGCCTTGACCGGTGGACCCTCCGGGCTGCCGTTGAGCGACATCCATCCTCCGGCCGCCAGAGCGGCCGGGTCGTATCCCGCCCGCTCGGTCCATGGGCCGAACTGACCCCACCCGCTGATCGAGACGTACACGATGTCGGGCTTGACCGAGCGACAGTGCTCGTAACCGATACCCCAGGTGTCGAGCGTGCCCGGACGGAAGTTCTCCACGACGACGTCGGCGGTGGCGACGAGGTCGAGGAAGACGCCCTGCCCGGCCTCGGTGCGAAGGTCGAGACTGAGGCTGCGTTTGTTGCGGTTGACGGTCTGGTTGACGAAGTTCAGACCGGTGCCACCGATGAGCGGCTGTTGCTGGGGCGGCAGGCCGCCGGGCAGATCGATGTGGACGACGTCGGCGCCCATGTCGGCCAGCAGGCAGCCGGCCATCGGCCCCGCCCAGGCCGTGGTGCAGTCGACCACCCGTAGGGTCTCGAGGGGCCCGGTCGAGTCCGGCCTGGCGTTTCGATAGAACTCGGCCTTGTCCATGACGGCGAGATCGTAGGCCCGCCGTCGCCGACGATCCAAGCGTCACCGGCCGCGGCCCGCGGCCCGCGGCCCCGGCTCACCCGAGGCGGGCTGTCAGGAAGCGCGTGGTCACGTCGACCAGTTCGTTGGGCGCGTCGAAGTGGACCATGTGTCCGGCGTCGAGGTCGTGGTGCTCGACGTCGGCGAACAGACCGAGACGTCGGTGGCGTTCGGTGTCCGACATGGGCCCGTCGAAGCCCGGGCCCGGGCGGACCGCCGACGTCGGGTTCCACCACCGTTCCCACGCATGCGTCCCGGTGACCACCATGGTCGGACAGGTCACCGCCATCCAGCACTCCTCGTAGCGCTCACGGTCGAACACCGCGATCCACTCCCGCACCCGCGGGTCCCACTTCCACACGAGCCCGCCATCCGGGCCGGGCCGTGTCCCGGCCTCGACCAGCTCGGTGAGCCGAGCTTCCTCGAGGCTCGGATGGGCCCGGTGCAGCCGATCGCAGGCGACGTCGATGCCACTCATCGGCGGACGCGACGCGTCCTCGATCAGCGACTCGATGAGGGCACGGGCGATGACGCGTCGACCGGTCAGCTCGGTCTCCCCGCGACGGGGAGGAGGTCCGAGCCCCTCGACCATGACGAGGGCGGCCGGCTCGTCCGGCCAGGTGCCCGCAAACGTGCCGGTCACGATCGAGCCCATGCTGTGCCCGAACAGGATGGGCCGTTCGAGGGCGAGGGCGTCGATCACGAATCGCAGGTCGGACACGAAGTGGGGGACCGTGTAGCGCCCAGGATGTGAGGAGTCGCCATGGCCCCGCAGGTCGAGATTGAGCACGTGGAAGCGGTCGGCGAACTGTTCGGCAATGGGATGCAACGACCACGCCAGATCGGTCAAGCCGTGCAGGAGCACGAGTGGCGGTGCAGACCGGTTGCCGTAGTCCCACCCGGCGATGGTGACCGTTGGGGCTTCGACCTTGATCGGCCGCGGGTGAGCGTCGGGCATCCCTTCCCCTCAGTGCTCGCGGCGGTGAGGCCCCGCAGCATGCTCATGGTCGCCCCGGCCTGCCCCCTGCCGCGCCGGCGTGGTGCCGAGCCAGGCTTGTTCCTCGCCGGGCTCGGGGAACACCCGGCCACCCTCGAAGATGGCCGAGGCGTTGGTGGCCGAGGTGCGCATCGAGAACCCGATTCCCGCGATCGCCCCAACTTCGCGGCAGCAACGCTCGACGAGGCGTCCGGTGAGTTCGACATCGCGGCCGGCTCGGATACCGCCGTGGATCGTCGCCTGCGGGCCGTCGAGGAACTGGACGTGGACGAAGGTCGGCGGCGCGCCGGTCAGCTCGCAGTGGATGGTCGTGATCACCTGGGCGATGGCCGTACGTGTGGTGTCGTCCAAGGTCTGCGGCGGTGTGGTGCAGCGGTACAACGGCATGTCAGGAAACCTTGCGGTCGGGGGCGGAGACCATCACGTCGTGATAGTCGGTGTCGGTGGCATCGGCAAACAGTCGGGCGATCGCGTCCATGAAGGTCACTCGGACGCCCTGGGCCGTGCCGGTCGGCACGGTCCCCAATACCATCGACGCCCGAGACGGCCGGCCGGCGGTGAACCAGCGCCCCTCGGGGATCTCGATGAACTCGACGGTGAGCTCGTGCTCGCCGAAGTGGACGCCGGTGAGCTCGGTCAGGCCGTCGACGATGGCACGGCGAGCGTCGGCTCCGATGGCCCCGTTGACGAGGCACTTGTACATCGGGGGCGATGCCATCGGTCTCAAGTGGCGTCAGGGCGGGGGAGGCCGATGGCGTCGTAGGAGTCGAGCCCAGCGTCGTACCGGGCCTGGACCTCGCGCATCAGCTCGATCGAGTCCGTCCGGCGGGCCATGGCCGCGAAGATCTGTGACTCGTTTCGGCCGGCGACATCGAGCGGCAGGTCGCGCCCTTCGTAGAAGCTCCGCTTGCATGCTTCCAGCGACCAGGCAGGCCAACGAGCGATGTGCACGGCCCAGTCGACCGCGGCTTGACGCAGCTCGGCGTCGGGCGCCACCTTGTTGATCGCCCCCAATTGGAGCGCCTCGGCAGCGCTGATCGGTCGGCCGTCCAGGATCATCTCGAGGCACTTCGTCGGTCCGATCAGCCGGGCGAGACGCGTCGTGCCGCCCGCGCCGGGAATGATGCCGAGTCCGACCTCTGGCTGGCCATAGGTTGCCGACTGGGCGGCGATGCGGAGATCACACGCCCACGACAGCTCGGCTCCGCCGCCCCACGCCTGTCCGTTGTTGGCTGCGATGGAGATCATCGGGGTGTCCGAGATCAGTTCGAAGATGCGGAGCTGTGGTGGCGGAGCCGCATGGCCCACGGACTGCAGGGCCACTTGGCGGTCGACGATGAACTGGAGCGACCAGTGGGCGATGAAGTAGCCCGGGGTATCCGACGCCAGGACGAAGACCCGACATCCGGCCCGCCCGACCTCTGCCACCGCGTCGAGGAGGCGTTCCGCGAGCTCGCCGCTGCCGAAGTTTCGAGGCGGGTCCGAGAACGTGATCAGGCCGACGTTCTCGGCTGGGTAGGTGACGTCGACGGTGAGCGGCATACGGAGCACGTCTTCCTGTGGTTCGGCGATGGCCGGGTGGTCGGTCTGGATCTTTCCACAGCGCCGGTGCGAACACAGGTTGCCGGGATCGGCGAGGTATGGGTGAGGTAAGAACCACGTCTGGGAGAGCCAGTACGCGGGGGGCCGCCAACCCTTCGCCGATGGAGTTGCCGAGACGTGGCGGGACGATCGGGAAACGCTCAGGTCCCACCGCGACAGCGTGGCGCTGGCCAACCTCCAGGCTGATGAGCTGGAGTTCATGGATCCGGAGCACCGCTCGACGATCGTGGCCGAGGAGGTGGTCATCCGCAACGGCGCCATCCCGGCGGGCGGTGGGGTCAAGTTGATCACCTGGATCCGCCGCCGCCAAGACCTCGATCTCGCCGCTGCGCAGGACTACTGGTGTACGAACCACGCGGCGGTCGCCGATCGGATCCCTGGTCTGGCTCGTTATGTGCAGAACCACGCCCGCCCGGGGCCGGTTGAATGCGAAATGATGGGCCTGCCCATGACCTGGTTCGGTTCGATCGAGCAGGTGAGAGCCAACGCCACCTCCCCTGAACTGGCCACTACCCGGGCCGACGAGCCGAATTTTCTCCAACCCGACCTGCCCTTCGTCCTCGTTCGGGAACACCACATCATCTGAGCCGAGACCATTGCCAGGCGGCGTTCATGTAACGTGGGGCGTGGCTCGGCTTCTGGCGGTCTTGGTCCTGGTCTCGTTGATCGCAGCCTCGGCCTGCGGCGGGTCCGGCGGCGGTGCCGTCGAGGTGGACGGACTGTCGCTGCGCTTCGGGAAGCTGACCGAACGTCGGATCGATGCCGATGCAGACGGTCGTAACTCCACGAAGGCACCGTCGTGGTGCTCGTCAATGCTGTTGCGCTCGGCGCCCCGTGGGAGTTCCCGTTCGACCCAGCCGCGACCCGCGACGAACCATTCACTCGGGCCGATGGTTCGACGGTCACCGTCGCGACGATGCACTACGACGAGTTCCTGCCGTCGGAGTGGAACGAGGAATACCAGGCGGTCGAGTTGCACTACGGCGGAGGGGCGCTGTCGATGATCGTCATGCCGAAGGATCTGGCTACGTTCGAAGCGTCGTTGACGACCGAGTCGCTCAACGAGGGGGCGGGGGAGTTCGGCTGACTCAGCGCTGGCGCTGTGAGCCAGCCTTGCGTTCCAGGACCGCCATGAGCTCGCCGAGCGGTTGCCGGTTTCTCAGCCCGGCGCGTACGAGGTCGGCTTGGCTCGGCGGGTGGAGTCCCGCGTCGCGCTGGTCGGTATCGAGGTTCGACGGGAACGCATAGCCCTCCGACACGGCCGCTATCACCCGGTCGATGGCCTGGGGCGGG
>JAQCHM010000205.1 GCA_027730885.1 Actinomycetota bacterium
GTTCAGGATCGGGTACCGCCTCGACCAGGTCCCGGGCCCGATCGAGGGCTTCGGGCGTGAGCGCCGACGGGGCCACGGTCACCACGTGGCGCCCGGATGGGCCCGGTAAACCGACTGCATCTCCGGGAGCAGGTGCCCGAGGTGTTCGGTGTGAAATCCGGTTCGGCCTCCCAGGCGCTGGTAGGGATCCGACGGGCAACGAAGCTGGGCCTCGGCCAGGACAGCGGAAATGGTCCGATCGAACTGCGGTCGCAGGACCGCGGGATCGGCCGCCACTCCCTGGGCAATGAGCTCGGCGTCGGAGGTCTCACCCGCGAACAGGTCGGCGGTGAAGGGCCACAGCGTGTCGACCGCGGTCTGGCAACGTTCATGGCTCTCGGAGGTTCCGTCACCCAGGCGGATCACCCAACCTGACGAGTACTCGAGGTGGTAGCGGGCCTCTTTCAGTGCTTTGGCCGCCATACCGGCCAGCGTCTCGTCGGTCGACGCCGCGAGTACCTCGTACAGCGGGACCTGATAGGCGTCGACGAAGAACTGGCGAACGACCGTGTGGGCGAAGTCGACGTCAGGTTGCTCGACGAGCACCGCGTTGACGAACTCACGCTCGCTGCGAAGCATCGCGAACTGGTCCTCGTCGCGACCCAGCGCGTCGAACTGCGAGGCGTAGCTGTAGAAGTTGCGGGCCTGACCGAGGTGGTCGAGGCCGATGTTGGCGATGGCGATGTCCTCTTCGAGCTCGGGCATGCGAGCAATGAGGGCCGACAGGCGCTGGGCCAGGACCAAGTTGTCGTCAGCCAGGCGAAGCAGATAGCTGAGCATCACATGTGGCCGATCGCTTCGGGTATCTCGTAGAAGGTGGGGTGCCGGTAGGGCTTGTCCGAGTCGAACCAGGCATCGGCCACATCCGGATCGGTCGCATGGATGGCGCTGGACGGCACTACCCAGATGCTGACCCCTTCTTGGCGGCGGGTGTAGACGTCTCGGGCACTCCGGGCGGCCGACGCGGCGTCGGGCGCGTGGAGGGATCCGGCGTGCACGTGGCTCAGGCCACGCTGGGCCCGGACGAACACCTCCCACAGCGGATAGCCACTGGGCTTGCCGGTGGCGTCGGCCCGGGTCTCGCCTTCGATGGGGGGGGCGTCGTAGCTCACGCTGGGGCTCCTGTTCTTGCGCTGTCGTTCGTGCTGTCCTGCGCTCGTCTTGCTGCTCATTCGGCGTGGGCTCGGCCTGCTTCACGCACCCAGGCGCCGTCTTCCCACGCCTTCACCTTGTGGGCGATGCGCTCGCGGTTGCAGGGGCCATCGCCCTTCACCACCGCCCAGAAGTCGTCCCAGTCGATGGCCCCGAACTCGTAGTGGCCGGTCTCGTCGTTCCAGCGGAGATCGGGGTCGGGCACCGTCAGTCCGAGGTACTCGGCCTGGGGCACGGTCATGTCGACGAACTTCTGGCGGAGCTGGTCGTTGGTCTCGAGCTTGATGCCCCACGCGATCGACTGGGTGGTGTGGGTCGAGTCGGCATCGGGCGGTCCGAACATGGCGAGCGCCGGCCACCACCAACGGTTGAGCGAGTCCTGGGCCATCGCCTTCTGCTCGGCGGTCCCGTTGACCATCGTGAGCATGATTTCGAAGCCCTGCCGCTGATGGAACGACTCTTCCTTGCAGATCTTGATCATCGCCCGGGCATAGGGGCCGTACGAGGTCCGCGTGAGCATCACCTGGTTGGTGATGGCGGCACCGTCGACCAGCCAGCCCACGGCGCCCATGTCACTCCACGACAACGTGGGATAGTTGAAGATGGACGAGTACTTCTGGCGTCCACTGTGCAGCATCTCGTTCAACTCGTCCCGGGACACGCCCAGGGTCTCGGCCGCAGAGTAGAGGTAGAGCCCGTGTCCGGCTTCGTCCTGGACCTTGGCCATCAGGATGGATTTCCGTTTCAGCGACGGCGCCCGTGTGATCCAGTTGCCTTCGGGCTGTTGGCCGATCACCTCGGAATGAGCGTGTTGGGCGATCTGGCGGATCATGGTCTTGCGGTACTCGTCGGGCATCCAGTCCCGAGGTTCGACCTTCCGGCCGTCGGCGAGGAGTTCGTCGAAGCGCGCTTGGCCGACGGCGCTCGGGTCGGTACTGGTTGCGTCAGTCACGGTCATGCGGTTCCCCTTGGATGGTCGGATCGGGTTGATGGTCGGCGAAACGGGTGGTGTGGATGGAATGGTCGGCGTCGGGACGCAAGCCGGTGAGCGCCTCGAGCTTGTCCCAGACCCGGTCCGCTGTGAGATGGTGGACTTGTGAGGCGAGCGAACGGGCGGCACTGCCGGTCCACGAGTCGCCCAGCAGCGGCGCCGGGAGCTCGGGGTCGGCCAGGCGCACTCGGCGGTAGTCGTGGATGACCATGGTGCGCAGCACGAAGGCATCGTCGGGTGAGAGCGGAGCGCTGGCCACCGGCGCGTAACGCTCGACGAAGCGGCGATAGGAGGCCCGACAGTCAGCCAGGCCGGACGACTGCTGGAACGCTGCTCCGGCGATGAGTGGCTCGATGTTGTCGAAGCGGGCCAGGGCGACGGTCGGCTGCCCAGTCCCCAGACGAGCAGCGAGATCGGTGACCACCTCGGTCTTGGTGTCGGGTCGAGCCCAGACCGTCGAGCTGATCTCGGCGAAGCCAAGCCAGCGAAGGTTGGCGAGCAAGGTGTCGTCGGCGCCGTTGGCGAAAGCCAGCAGCCATTCGTCGGAGCCCGTCTCGGGGTGGGCCGGGCCGTAGATGCGCCCGTTCACCGACTCGATCTCGGTGCGGGCGAACGGGGTGAGCGAATAGCGGGAACGACGACCGACCCGTTCGCCGCTGAGCCACCCCTCGCTGACCAAGCGGAAGACCGACGTCCGCACGAGGCGATCGGAGAACCCGAGCAGAGCGCCGAGCGCGATGAGGTCGGAGAGCCACACCGGCTGTTGCAGCGGAGCGATGACGTCGCCGAGCACAGTGACCAGAACCGAACGAGCAGAGAGCTGAGTCTCGCCCGCCCAGGATTCGAGAAGGTCGTCGACGATCGGGCTCACGCCTTGACTCTAAATGACACAGCACCGTGAGTCAATTGCCTTCCTCTGTATCAGATTACTTCCGACCGCTGGCCGGGATCAGCTGGTGAACCAGCCGACCAGCAGGCCGATCGGCACGATGACCCAGGGCAGCAGCGCCAGGATCAGGGCGATGAGGGCGAGACTTCGCGAGGGGTCGCGGGGCGGATTGCCGCACCAGCCGATGGTCTGCCACAACGCGTGTAGGGGTTGATCCAGGGCGAGGGGAATACGACGCCGCGCGACTGCCGCGCCGCGCAGGACCACCCAGGCCAACCCGGCGAGGACGAACCCGACGACCAGGGTGGCCGCGACCTTGCTCCAGATCGAGGTGAGGGCCTGGCTTGCGGCCACACGGAGAAACTGAGCGCCGGTCGACAAGACGGCGCCGCCGAGCAGGAAGGCTGGCACTCCGAGGGCGTTGCCCTTCAGGCCAGGGCCGATGCGTTGCATGTGGGTCCGCGCCCGGGTGAGGAGTCATCGAGACGGGTCGTCGAGAGCGGCGTTCGCTTCTCGCCGTTCGTAGAGGTGAAGCATCGCGTCGGCGACCGATGACTGGTAGCTGCGGACGATGAACCGGGCCACCCGCTGGATCAGGAACGCGGCGACGGACCTGAGCGCACCGAGCCCGGACACCTTGACGCCCCGGGCGCCGTTCCGGTCGAGCACTTCAAGGGCTCGCACCGCCAGCGCATGGGCCTCGGGGAACTTGTCGAGATGACCGAGCGGGTGCCGAGACGACAGCTCGAGCACGATGTCGCGGTCGACGTCGTCCTGCGCGCCCAGTGAGTTGAGGATCTCGGCCGTGGCGGCCGCGTCGCTCTTGCGGAACGCCTGAAACGCCGCGAACTTCTCACCCAACTCGTCCAATACCAAGTTGTCAGCCACGCGGGTCAAGCTAGTGCGCTGGTCGGGGACCGGGCTAGATTCCGGCCATGCAACTCGATGAGGTGATGCGTACGACGTTCTCCTGCCGGTCGTGGACCGATCAGCCGGTCAGCGACGAGGTGCTCCACCGGATTCTCGACAACGCCCGCTTCGCTCCCAACGGCGGCAACCGCCAGGGATGGCGGGTTATCGTGGTCAACGACACCGCTACCCGGGAAGCGTTCATCCCGCTCATCAAGCCCACGACGTCGGTGTACTTGGCCCAGGCCAAGGCAGGAGAGGGGCCGTGGAACTCGGTGATCCCGACCGCAGTCGACATCGAAGCGGCCATCGCGGCCGACCCGCCGTTCCCCGGTGTCGTCGAGATGACCCAGGCGCCCGCGGTGCTCGTGTTCACCGTCGACCTCAGCGTCGTCGCCAGTTTCGACAAGGACCTCGATCGGGTCGGCGTCATCAGCGGCGCGTCCATCTATCCGTTCGTGTGGAACGTATTGCTCGCGGCCCGCAACGAGGGTCTCGGCGGCGTCCTCACCACCTACTTGGCCGGCCAAGAAGCCAATGTGCAAGAACTCCTCGGTGTTCCGGCCCATCACGCCATCGCGGCCATGGTGCCACTCGGGTATCCCACGAAGCAGCTCACCAAACTGAAGCGCAAACCGGTCGAGTCGTTCACGACCATCGACCGATTCGACGGGCCGGCCTTCGCGCCGGTCATCGAGGCCGCTCGTACGGGCTTCACGGTCACGAGCAACGAGATCGTCTCCGGCGGCACCCTCGCCCTGCCCCAGGTCAGCGGCATCTTCGGTGCAGGAGGGCAGGACGTCTCGCCCCACCTCGCGTGGTCGGGGTTCCCCGATGAGACCAAGAGCTTCGTCGTCACCTGTTACGACCCAGATGCTCCGACTGGAAGCGGGTTCTGGCACTGGAACGTCGTCGACATCCCGGCCTCGGTCACCGAGTTGGCGACTGACGCCGGATCGCAGGACGGCGCCAACCTCCCGACGGGAGCATTCCATGTGAAGAACGATGCCGGTCTACCCGGCTATCTCGGCGCTGCGCCGCCGCCCGGGCACGGGAAGCATCGTTATGTCTTCACCGTGCACGCACTGAGCGTCGAGAGCTTGGGTATCGACGGCTCGGTGACCAATGCCATCGCTGGCTTCAACATGTTCGGCAAGGTGTTGGCCAGCGCGCAGATCGTGCCGACCTACGAGCAGCAGGGGTGAGGCTGACGCCCGGCCAAGTCCGGTCGGTGCTCGATCAGGGTGCCGCGGCGAGCGAGCCGATCGCTGGATTGGGGGAGGGCGGCAGCCCGTCGCCGCGGGCCGCGGTGGCGGCCGTGCTTCGGGATGCCGACCATGGGACCGAGATGTTGTTCATCCAGCGGGCGGCCAAGGACTCCGACCCGTGGTCGGGACAAATGGCCTTCCCCGGCGGCAGGGTAGACGCCGGCGATGTGGACACGCACCACACCGCGGAGCGCGAGGCGATGGAAGAGGTCGACCTCGACCTCACCTTCGGGATCCGGCTGGGCTCGTTGTCCGAGCTCGATGGCGGCCGGGCCACCAATCGGCTCATCTCGGTGTGCGCCCACGTCTATTGGCTCGAAGGTCCGCGGCCTCCGCTTCGGCCGAACTACGAGGTGGCCGACGCGTTGTGGATTCCGGTGAGCCACCTGGTCGACCGGGGCCGGTACATCGACTACTTCTACCCCCGATCCGAAGCGATGTTCGCCGGCATTCAACTCGATCGGGAGGGTCAGGTGATCTGGGGTCTGACCCTCCGTTTCCTCTCGGACTTCTTCCGCCGCCTCGACCATCCGTTCATCGCCCTGCCGAACTGATTGTCTGTCAGTCGGCGGTTCATCCAGCATCAGGACCGCAGTGCCGAGGTCGACGACATCATCCTCAATTCGCGCAGGATCGGATTGGGAGTGTTGGTCCATCGCCTCTGGCTGCGGCCGGTGGCCCGAGGCACGCGCAAGAGTCGACGCGTCCGCGGACGCGTCCTGCGACGCTCGATCTCCTGCAGAACAAGTAATCGCTTCTTGATTGTCATAGGCCGTCCTTATGCTCAGTCGAGCGGAGCTCGACCGGCACGATCCAGCGGATCGACGAAGGAACAAGAGCGGGAGAACGTTTATGAAACCCAGCCCACTGAGCCAGACTCTCCGGTCGTTGACCGCCGGGTTGACGCTGACCCATTTCCGGTTGGTGGTCGCTGCGGCCGATTTCGCCGACGGCTATGAATGGGCCCGCGACGGCTCAGCAACCCCGGCCCACTGGCTCGCGGCGGTGGCCGACGTCGAAACCTGCACCGCCCGCGAGTGGGTGCGTGTCGGCCGTGCGTTGCGGTCGTTGCACGCGTCCGCGGAC
>JAQCHM010000206.1 GCA_027730885.1 Actinomycetota bacterium
GGCGATGAGCTGCGGCTGGTCCAGTTGACGCACCTGCCAGAGGTAGATGCCGCCCACCAGCACGACGCCGGCTCCGAAAACCACCAGAGCCAAACCAAGGGAGAGCCGGAATCGGATGGACTGGAGCAGGCTCACGGCGGACTCATCGGATCCGCTGCGTCGGATCGGGATCCACGGGAGCAATCGCGGGATCTCTGAGCCGGTAGCCACGGCCGATCAGGGTCTCGATGATCTCGCCACCGTCGACGCCGGCCGCAACCGCGAGCTTTCGGCGAAGGGTCCCGACAGTGACCCGAACGGTGTTGGTGAAGGGGTCGGCCATCTCGTCCCAGACGTGTTCGAGCAAATGCTCCTGACTGAGGACTTCACCCTGGCGACTAATGAAGTAGCGGAGCAATGCGAACTCCTTGTTGGCCAGGTCGAGTTCGGCCTCGCCCCACGCTGCCCGGTGACGAGCCACGTCGATCGTCAGCTCCCCGGCACGAAGGACCGAGAGGGTCCCGCCGGCATCGCGCCGCAGCAAGCTACGGACCCTTGCCGACAACTCGGCGAGCGCGAACGGCTTGACCAAGTAGTCGTCGGCGCCGTCGTCGAGACCTGAGACCCGGTCAGCGACGGTGTCCCTGGCCGTGACCATGAGCACGCGCGTTCGAACGTCGAAGCGGCCGTCGGTCCGGAGCAGACGACAGATCTCGCGCCCGTCGATGTCCGGAAGCGTGAGGTCGAGGGTGACGAGGTCGTAGGCCGTGACCATGAGGCGATCTAGGGCTCCCTGACCCTCGGTGGCTACATCGACGGCGTACCCTTCCCGACGGAGCGCGACCGCGACCGCCTCGGCCAGCTCCCGTTCGTCGTCAACCACGAGAATTCGCACCGGTCCCCAACGTAGTGGAGATCCATGACCCACCAGCCAGCAGCAGCCCACGACCAGACGGCCACGCTTCCCACCTCGTACGTGACGGCCGCCCACTCGTCCTCCGACTTCCAGGCAGCTGCGGCCGAACTGGAGCAGGTGCTGTTCCAAGTCAAGCGAGTCATTGTCGGCCAGGATCACCTGGTAGAGCGGTTGCTGGTCGCATTGCTCGCCCGAGGCCACATCCTCCTCGAAGGACTGCCGGGCGTTGCCAAGACCCTGGCGGTGTCGACGTTGGCGCAAGCCATCGGCGGGTCGTTCGTCCGTCTGCAGTTCACCCCCGACCTCCTGCCATCGGACCTGGTCGGCACCCGCATCTGGAGATCGTCGTCGGAGACCTTCGACATCGAATGGGGTCCGGTCTTCGCCAACCTGGTGCTCACCGACGAGATCAACCGGGCCCCGGCCAAGGTGCAGTCGGCCCTTCTCGAAGTGATGGCCGAGCGCCAGGTGTCCCTCGGAGGCCAGACCCGCCCGCTCCCCCAGCCCTTCCTCGTGTTGGCCACCCAGAACCCGATCGAGTCCGAGGGCGTTTATACCCTGCCCGAGGCCCAACGTGACCGCTTCCTCATGAAGGTGCTGGTGCCGTATCCGTCGCCCCTCGAGGAACTCGAGATCGTCCGTCGCATCGGAGTCAGCCCACCCCACGCCGACCGGGCCATCGAACTGGCCGACCTCGAACGCCTCCAACGACTCTGTGACGAAGTCTACGTCGACACCGCGGTGGCACAGTACGCGGTCGACCTCGTGATGGCGACCCGCGAACCGGCGCTACGAGGACTGGTCGAGCTCGAGCCGTTCATCGAGTTCGGCGTGAGCCCACGTGCCACGCTGGGCCTCGTGGCCGCCAGCCGGGCGCTCGCCCTGCTTCGTGGCCGTAACTACGCCGTTCCCCAAGACCTCTTCGACGTTTCCAGGGATGTCCTGCGGCATCGGCTCACCCTCACCTACGAAGCGCTGGCCAAGGGCCTCACCACAGATGATCTGCTGAACCGGCTCCTCGCGGTGGTTCCGGCTGCGGCCGTCTCGCCCCTGGGGGCAACCCCACAGTACGCGACGGCCCACTACCCCGGGTCGTACACCCCCTCGAGCGGCTATCTTCCTCCCCCCTCCGTGGCTCCGAACAACGCCTATCCTCCACCCGGATCAGCCCATGGCGCTGCGCAGCCGGCCGGTGACCTCAACCTTCCGCCGATGCCTCCGCTGAACGGCGGCTGACCCTCCGTGGCCCTCGTCCCCAGCGGTCCTCCCTCGGCTACGAACAGTTCCGCCGCGACGGAGTTGCCATCGTTCACCTCACCCTTTTCGTCGCGCACCCGCGAGCTCCTTCGCCGGCTCGAACTCGACATAACGCTGCGCCTCGACGGGCTGCTGCAGGGCAACCACAGGGGCCTGGTGCCCGGACACGGTTCGGATCTCGGCGAGACCCGGGCGTACGCCCCGGGCGACGACGTGCGCCGGATCGACTGGAACGTGACCGCCCGACTCTCGGACACCTACATCCGCCAGACCATTGCCGAACGCGAACTCGAGGCCTGGCTCGTCGTCGACCGATCGGCCCGCATCGACTTCGGCACCGCGAGCTGCGAGAAGCGCGATCTGGTCCTGGCCGCGGCGGCCGCCGTGGGCTTCCTGACCAACGCCGACGGAAACCGGATCGGGGCCGTCCTGGCCAACAGTGTCGGGCCGCCGACCACCCTGCAGGCCCGCAGTTCCAGGCGTCACCTCATGCACCTGCTGCACACGATCGCCGATTCACCCCGACTCGAAAGCTCGGGGCCCACCGACCTGGCTTCGCTGCTGCGGCACACCGGTGCTGTTGCCCGCCGACGCGGCCTGGTCGTGGTCATCTCGGACTTCTGGGTCGACAACGGGTGGCTGGACTCGATCCGGGTCCTCGCGACCCGACACCAGGTCCTCGCCGTCGAAGTCGTCGACCAACGCGAGCTCGCGTTGCCGAACGTGGGTCTGCTTCCCGTGGTCGACCCCGCCACCGGCAACCTACGCGAGATCGCGACCCACAAGGCCAACGTCCGCCGAGCGTACGCCGACGCCGCGACCGCCCGACGGGACGCCTTGGCGACCTCGCTCCGATCAGCCCGAGTCGAGCACCTTGCGTTGCAGACCGACCGTCCCTGGCTGGAGGACCTCGTGTCGTTCATCGCGCAACGCCGCAGCCGTCTCATCGGCTCGGGAGGAGGACGGCGTTGAGCTCCCTCAGTTTCCTCGAACCCGTCCGTCTCTGGTCGTTCGGCGCGCTCCTCGTCGTGCTCGGCGGTTACCTCCTGGTGCAACGCCGACGCGGCGCCTACGCGGCCCGCCTCGCTTCAGCCGAACTCCTGGACTCGATCCTTCCCCAACGAACCGGCTGGCGGCGCCATGTCGCGGCCTCGGTCTCCCTCCTGGCCCTGGGTATCTTCACCGCCGCGTTCGCCCGCCCTGCGTACCCCGTCCGGGTGCCACGAGAGCGAGCGACCGTCATGCTCGCCATCGACGTGTCGCTCTCGATGCAAGCCGAAGACGTGAGCCCAAGCCGCTTGTCGGCGGCCCAGCTTGCTGCCAAGCGCTTCGTCGAAGAACTGCCGCCGACGTTGAACCTCGGACTCGTCAGCTTCGCTGGAACGGCGAGCGTCATCGTCCCACCGACCACCGACCGTGCCCTTGCCGCCCGGGCCATCGACAACCTGACCCTGGACGAGTCGACCGCCATCGGCGACGCCATTCTTGTCTCGCTCGATGCCATCGCCAACATGCAGCCCGATGGAACCGGGGAACTTCCGCCCGCCCGCATCATTCTGCTCTCCGATGGAACGACCACCGTCGGCGTCGAGGACGCGGTCGCCTCCGAGGAGGCCAAGTCGGCCGGCGTTCCGGTCTCCACCATCGCCTTCGGCACCAAGGAAGGATTCATCACCTACGACGATCCCTCGACCGAGGCCGTCGAAGCCGACCTCATCCCGGTTCCCGTCGGAGACGAGAACCTCGAAGCGATCGCCGACGCCACCGACGGCACCTACTTCGCGGCGTCGAGCCTGGACGAGCTCGAGGCGGTCTACGAGGACATCGGTTCGGCCATCGGGTACGAGACGGTCGACCGAGAAATCACCGACTGGTTCGTCGGGGCCGGACTGGCGACCTTGTTGGTTTCGACCGCCCTCAGTCTGTGGTGGTTCCAGCGTCTGCTGTGATCGGTTCGTCCGATCCGTGGTCGGACGTAGCTTCGGTCAGATCGATCGCTCGCTGCGTTCCCACGCGCTCACTCACGACCTTCGATGACCCACCGGGCTTCATCGACACGCCGTAGAGGACGTCGGCTGCTTCCATGGTGCGCTTCTGGTGGCTGACGATGATGAGCTGCGCGTCGCGACGGAACTCGTGGATCAGCGCCAGGAAGCGGTCGAGGTTCGTGTCGTCGAGTGCAGCCTCGACCTCGTCCATCACGTAGAAGGGCGACGGGCGGCTGCGGAAGACGGCGAAGAGGAAGCCGAGTGCGGTGAGCGATCGCTCACCGCCCGACAGCAACGACAACTTCTTGACGTTCTTGCCCGACGGCTTGGCCTCGATCTCGACGCCACAGTTGAGGAGGTCGTCGGTGTTGGTGAGGCGCACCGCGCCCTTACCGCCCGGGAAGAGCGTGGTGAACAACTCGGTGAAGTTGGTGGCCACATCGGCGTAGGCCGAAGAGAAGACGCTGACGATTTGCTCGTCGATCTCGCGAATGAGGCGGGCCAGGTCGCGCTTGGTCGACTTGATGTCGTCCATCTGGCCCGTGATGAGCTCGTAGCGCTCCTTCAGTTCTGCGTGCTCCTCGACCGCGAGTGGGTTGACCGGTCCCATGACCTTGAGCTCGCGCTCGAGTTCACGAACCCTGGACTCGGGCGACGAGCCATCGGGGATGTCGGGGCAAATTGCCCCCATCGCGGTGGCGGGCTCGGCGTCGAGCTCGCGGCGAACAATCTCGGTGAGGGCCTCGAGTCGGACTCGGTTCTCGGCCTCGGTGAGTTCGAGCTTGTTGCGCCGGCCACGGACTTCACCGAGTTCGCCTTCGGCGCTCTGGCGCTCACGACGACGGGCCGACAGGTTGGCCGACACTGCGCGAGCAGCTTCCGACTGCACTTCCTGCTCCGCTGCGAGCTGGGCGATCCAGCGGTCGATGGTCGCGCGCGCCTCGAGCAGCGTGGCGGCCAGCCCGTCGACAGTCAAGAGCGAATGTTCCAAGGCCTCGCGACGCACGCGAGCCGCGGCCCGCTCGGTGACCAGATGCACGAGGCGCGCTTCGACCTCGACCTTGCGCGCGGCCAGCATATCGATGCGTTCGTCGAGCCCGGCCCGCCGAACGCCAACGTCGGAACGGAGACGGCTGATCACCCGCGCCCGCTCTTCGAGCGACGACCGGGCCTCGGCCATGGAACGCATTCGGTCGTGGTGCGCGGCCTCGGCTGCCTCGAGCCCTGGCAACTCGAGCTGCAGGGCTTGCAGCTTTCGCCGATCGACGGACGAACGATCGGCGATCTCGGCCTTCTGGTCGGTGAGACGCCTGTGGTCGTTGTCGGTTTCGGCCAGGACGGCGGCGTGGCGCTCGACCGCTCGCTCGGCTTCGCCCAGTTCCTGGCGCGCCTTGCGGAGCGCATCCTCGCAGGCCCTGAGCGCTGCGGCCGACGCGTTCTGGTTCTGGCGCACTTCCTCCAGCAACGCGGCGGCATCGGCGGCCAGGCGAGCCGAACGTTCCTGTTCAGTCCGAGCCTCGGCCAGTGCGGCTCCGGTGGCCCCCGTGCCGGCACGTCCGAGGCGCCAGCCACTCGGCCCGAAACGATCGCCGGCCGCGGTGACGATGATGGCCGAGGGGTGGTTCAGTGCGGCGTCGAGCGCCTCGTCCCAGCCTCCGTCGACGACGACCGCGTCGGCCAGCAGGACGTCGAGCAACGGCGCCACGTCGGGCCTGGTGGCGTGGACGTAGCGGCTGATGGGTGCGCCGACAGGGGGCGCCTGACGGTCCTGGCCGGAAACGCCCAAGGCCAGGACCGCTCCATTCAGCTGCTTGGCCGTGAGCGCGGCGAGGGCCGAGCGTCCTCGATCGACCCCGTCGACCACCACAGCCTGCAACGCCTCACCGAGGGCGGCCTCGACGGCGGCGTCCCAGCCGGGCTCGATGGCGACGAGATCGAGCAGCGTGCCCAGCACGCCCTCGGTGCCGGCCAACGCGTCCACGCCGGCGACGCTCCGAGCGGCATCGAGCGCCTGGGCCAAGGCGTCGGCCCTCGCGTGCCAGCGGTTGGAATCGGCATCGGAGGAACGGCGGCGCTCGGTGGCGTGTTCGACTTCGACAGCGGCGACCCCCTGGGCCTTCTCCGCCTGGACGAGTTCGACTTCGAGGCGAGGGAGAGCCTGCCGGAGCC
>JAQCHM010000207.1 GCA_027730885.1 Actinomycetota bacterium
AAGCTGTCGTTGTAGCCGCGGGTGGCCCGGTCGGATCGGTCGTCCGGCGCCGGACCAGCCAAACCGCCAATGCGACCCCGAGCGCTGCCAGGAGTCCACCCAGCATTGCCGGCGCCACCACAGCGGCAGGGTCCGCGCCTGACGCGGCGACCGGCGGTGTCGCATCCCGCTCGCTCGTCGGCGCCTCGCCGCCGGTCGGAGCAGGAACGGGGAGCGCAAAGAGCGATACGAACGACATCACCGCACCCGTGTCGACCTCGCTGGTCGCCGGTTGGCCTGCCGCGCCGCCTAGTTGCAAAACGTCGGCAATTGCCTCGAGCCACATCGCGGGATCGGTCAAAGCGGTGTCGCCGGCCTCGAGCGACGAGAGCATCGCGGGATCGAGCACAGCGTCGACAGCCAGAAGATTGGGACTCGGTTCAACGCCCCCTGCTCGCATCTGTTGCAGGAGGGCGGGCAGATCCCCATCCAGCGTGCCGAGCTCGCGTCTGTAGCCGGCGGCGTCAAGCCCGTTGGCCGGAACGAGATCGGCGATCTCGCGGACGATCGCATTGACGGCCGGGACCTCGTGCCGAGCGAAGGCTCCCAGCTCGGAGAGCGCATCGAACGCAAGAACCGACCGGCCGGCCAACAGCTCGCTCAAGGCCGCGGGGGGCATGCCGCCCAGGGGTTGCGCCAGGGGCTGACTCCGATCGAGCAGCCTCACGATGACTGGTGACGGTCCTTTCGATTGTCCCTGCGTTGGGGCGGCTTCTCCTTCGGGCAGTGAGGTCGAGAACGGATCGGTTGCGATGTTCGTGTCGCCCTGCTGCGTGAGGTCCGTCGCATCGGTGAGGATGCCGGCCCCATCGCCAGGGGCGACGTTGTACGCGGACGGATCGGAATAGGGGTCGGAGTACGGATCGGAATAGGGATCCACGTAGGGGTCGGAGTACGGATCGGAATAGGGATCTTCGACGCGCGCCGAGTCGTTGTAGGGATCACAGGTCTGGGCACGGAGTCCTACGGATGGCAAGACGCCCCACGACGTCGCGGCGATCGCCACACCGACGACCGTGCTCACCCTGGGACCCATGGGTTTGGAGACCATGGACAGATCATCGGCAGACGGGGCCCGCCATCAAGGCTTTCAGCGCGTCACATGCCGAAATCGGACCTCATCCCAACAGGCCGGGGGCGTCCGCACCGCGGGGGCCGTCGACGATGCAAACCAGGTCGCTGGCCGGGGTGTGGTCGATCTCCTTTGCGGTCCACCACCCGTGAGCACCGTCGTTGCTCAGTGCATAGGCGTTGGCCCGCGTCGGATCACCGGCAACGGCCACCAGCAATCGATCGGGGTGGGTCACCACCGGCACGAGTCGGTGAGGGTCCGGGCTCTCGCCGAACACCCGCGGGAGCACGCCCTGCTCGACCAGGGACCGGAGCTGTGGCCTTCCAGCCGCAAGGTTGCTCCACAGACCGATGAACTGCTCGAAGGCCACAGCCTCGATGCGAGCGTGCTCGAACAACGCCTGCCTCACCCGAGGCAGGTCCCATCCTGCCGACGCGAACACTCGGGCCAGGAGAGGCGAAAGCACCAGCATCGGCCGGTACTGATCATGTCCGAGTCCGTGCAGGTGGATGAGTTCCCAGCTTGTGACCCGAACAATGCCGTCGGCGAGGTACGGAACAATGTCCGCAGGAGTCGCCCCGAACACACTCCCGATGATCACGCCACTGTTCGTTCGGGCCAGGGTGACGACGTCGACGTCGGACGAGTGGCCGAGTTGTTCGGCGATCGAAGGCCAACCCACCTCGGCAAGGCAGCCCCGGTCCTCGCACAGCACCGGGCGCGTGGGGTTACCGAAGGTCGCCTTGTCGTGCTCGTCGGCGGTGAAGCCGAACGCATTCCGAAGGTACAGACGAAGCCACCGCGCGACCGCGGTGTTGGCGTGCGCACCTTCGCGCATCGCTCCCGGGCCGGACACGAAGCCGAGGCCGCTGCTGTTGGGACCATCGAGCACGATGACGGCGTCGGCCCCGGTGGTGTTGCCGGAGTGTTCTGCTCCGTACGCGGGGTCGGCAAGAATTTCGGTCAGCGCAATGAGCACGGGGAGGTGTTCGGGCCGGCACCCTGCCATGACGGCGTTGACCGCGATGGACCAGATGGTGAGGTCGCGTCCCGACGAGGCTGCAGCGCCCAGGGTTTTCCAGGGGTCGTGCCCGGAGTCGGCCAGGAGGCGCTCGACGCGGTCGATCGTCGGTGGGATGACGGGGTTGCCGTCGGTCCAGCCGCGAAGAATGAAGTAGTCGTTCACCTCGTCCACGGACCCGGTGAACACCAGATCGAGCGCGGCCGGTTCGGCGTTGTCGGACTGCGCCCCTTCTTCGTCGCCAGTCAACCCGGCAACAATTTGATCGATGGTCGAGTCGATGAAGTTCTGTCGCATGACGTCATACGACTGGGCGTCGACGTGACCGATGGTCGCTGCCAGCGGCAAGCTGTCGTAGCCGAGACCTCGGGCGGTGGCGCGAGCCTGACCGGCGAAACCGTCGCAGATGACGGAGACCGACGGGATGCCGGCAGATTCAGCAGCAATGGATGCCCGCATCACGGCGGGCGTGCAGCTACCTCAACAACCCATCCCGGAGACGACAGCGTCGACACCCCGGCTCGCCAGGTCCGCTGCAAGCCGACCGACCCGCTCCTTCTCGTCTCCGCCGTGGAGGTTGCCGAACTCGCTGTAGCCGACGATCTCGACACCCTCGAAGCGGGCCTGGAGCTGTTCGGCCAGAATCGGAAAGAGTTCGTCACCCCGGAACAGGTAGTCCCACAGGAACGCGACACGCTTGTCGTCAAGGGTGTCGAGCCGATCGGCACGACGCCGTTGCTGCACGCCGCTCGGCGAGCGCGGCCAAACAACGGCGAAATTCGGGGAGGATCCTGCAGATGATTCCGAGGTCATAGACATGCAACCATCCTGCCCCAGGGCTCCGGGTCAGCGCAGATCGACGCTGGCCCGATAGTCGCTCGTCACTTCGTCGATGCGCCGGTACAGCACGGCATCGAGCGTGACGTCGAGCGCGGCGATGCTGGCGGCGAGTTGGTCGGGTCGACTGGCGCCGATGATCGGCGATGTGACTGCGGGCTGAGCCAGACACCATGCAACGGCCATCGTGACCAGGGGGATGCCGGCCTCTTCCGCCAGCACCTTGAGCGTCTCGACGGTCTCGAACTCGCGGTCGTGCCAGTACCTGTCCTGGTAGCGGTCGCCGGCGGAACCCAAGGCGAACCGAGTTCCGACGGTGGCGGCTCCGGGACGGTGCTTCCCGGACAACAAGCCGCCGGCGATCGGATTGTACGGAATGACCCCGATGCCTTCTTGCACGCAAAGGGGGAACAACTCGAGCTCATTGCGTCGGTAGAGCAGGTTGTAACGAGGTTGGATGCAATCGAACCGAGCGAGCCCCAGGGCCTCGGATCGCCCGACGGCCAGCGCGAGCTGCCATGCGGCGAAGTTCGAGCAGCCGATGTAGCCGACCTTGCCCTGTCGGACGAGATCGTCGAGGGCGCCCAGCGTCTCCTCGATGGGTGTGGACGGGTCGGGCGAGTGGAGCTGGTAGAGGTCGATGTGGTCAGTGCCAAGTCGACGAAGGGAAGCCTCGGCGGCCGCGATGATGTGCTTTCGACTGGCTCCGCGGTCCCACCGCCGACTGCTCAGCGCTCCGACGCATTTCGTGGCGACGACGACGTCCTCGCGCCGGTCCTTCATCCATCGCCCGACGATCTCCTCGGTTCGGCCGACATGCTCGAACGTGCCGCCCAAGGGGTAGACGTCTGCGGTGTCGATGAAGGTGATGCCGGCGGCGAGAGCAGCGTCGAGAATGGCGAAGGACTCGGCTTCGTCGCATTGCAGGCCGAAGGTCATGGTGCCGAGGCAGAGCTGCGAGACCGGCAGGCCGGTTCGACCGAGTTTGACGTGGCGCATCAGATCGACACGTCCCTGGTGTTGTAGTCCCGGATCACCGCGTCGAACGTCTCGTCGTTGTAACGAAACTCGTCCTCCCGGCCGATGAACGGCTGGTACCGAAAGGGCTCCTCGTCGACGAAGCGTTGCCGCCGAGCATCGATGGCGACGGCGATCACGGCCGACCGTTCGAAGATCCGCTGCTCGTCGTAGATGGGGCCTTTGTACTCGCCCGGCTTCGTGTCGGCCATCGTGAGCTTGCCCTCCACGCCCAGGACCGACGACCGACGATGGAAGCCGAACGTCATCGAGATCCGCGGGTCGGGCGACGTGTTGGCGAATGAGCCGTGGAGCATCTGACGGCTGACGATGGTCAAGTCGCCCGCCTCGCACAGCAGGGGAATGGCGTCGGGCAGCATGTCACTTCCCGCGTTGGCTGCGACCTTGGCCTTGATGTCGATGCGGCCCAGCTCGTGTGTGCCGGGCACGACCCACAGAGCATTGGCCGCCGTCGTGCGATAGAGCTGCACCTGGAAGTTGAAGCCGTGGATGCCGCTGTCCCAGTTGGGTGCGTCCCAATGGGTGACGCCATCCTGGTGCCAAGCAACCGAACCACCGAGCCCAGGCTGCTTGACGAAGACAGCGTCGTTGAACGGCACGAAGTCGGGGCCGTTGATCGCAGCAGCGATGGACAGAATCTGCGGGTGACCATAGAGCCGCAGGAAAGCGGGCATGGCCTGGCAGCAGCCGAACATCAGATACGGCACCTCGTCGGGGGCGTCGGCGTCGGGTACGGGCTCGACCATCTTGGACGGATGCCGCCCTCCCAACTTGTTCGTGCCGCCCCACGGGTCGGAGAGGGGCCGGATCATGACGTAGGGCTCGAGGGCGTAGTCCCGACCGAGTGCCGGACGGCCCTGGCGGTCGACGTCGGCTCCCCTACGGACCGGGGCCCGTTCGATCATCATCGCGACGTCGTCTCGCAGCTCGTCGACTTCGCCCGCGCTCACGACGCCTTCGAAGATGTAGAAGCCTTGCTTCCAGTAGGCCTCGAGGATCTCGGGATGCACGTTGCCGGAGTCGTCGAACCGAAGCGGCCCTCGATTCCCTGCGGCTCGCGCTCGTTGCTCAGCCTCGCCGACGTAATCGGCCATGGCGGCCCCGTATTCGTCGCGGCTCAGGACCTCGTCGACCAACGTTCCGTTTTCCATCTCTGCCCCCTGGACTTGTCGCGTGCCATCCGTCGGGCGGGGCGACCGCCCGGTGTTCGGACCAAGTGCACCACAGAATCCGCTCGGACGCAGATGTCGAGATCAGGGAAGGCTTTCGCAGGCGATGCCGTTGTTGTCGAAACGCCGAGTGTCGGAACGCTCCGATCGAATAGCTTCTGTCGATGTCGGACGTGCCCCGCTCCCCGCTCGCTCTCGCCGCTGACCTCGGGGTGTCGTTCCTCGACCAGGTGGCCGAACGTCCCGTCGCCTCACCGTTCGACCTGGCCGCTCTGCGTCACGCGTTCGGCGGCCCCGTTCCCGAGGAGGAGACGGGTCCCGGCGTGGTGATCGAAATGCTGGCCGCGGCGGCCGAACCCGGTCTGGTGGCGACAGCGGGTCCCCGCTACTTCGGCTTCGTGACCGGCGGGGCGCTGCCCGCAGCGGTGGGGGCCGACTGGTTGACCGCTGCCTGGGACCAACGGGTGGCCTTGGGAATATCGTCGCCGGCCGCGGCGGTGCGATTCGCCCGGGAAGGAGCCTCGATCGTGGCCGTCGACCGCGACGAAGCAAGCCTTACCGAGACCGTCGCCGCCGTCGCCGTAGTGGGCGGCCGGATTCACACGGTTGCCGGCGACGTCACCAGCTCCGCCGATGTCAAGGCGTACGTTCAAGCCGCGGTCGACACGTTCGGAGGAGTCGATGTTCTCTTCAACAACGCGGGCATCGAAGGTGTCGTCCGTTCACTGGAGACCTACCCGGAGGACGACTTCGACCAAGTGATCGCCGTCAATGTCAAAGGTGTCTGGCTGGGTATGAAGCACACCGCCGACGCCATGCGCTAACGGGGCGGTGGCGTCATCATCAACACCGCATCGGTCGCCGGCCTTCGAGGCACGCCGGGGCTCATCGCCTACGGCGCCAGCAAACACGCGGTGGTTGGCATGACCAAAAGCGCGGCGGCTGAACTTGCACCTGCTGGGATTCGGGTGAATGCCGTGTGCCCCGCCCCGATCGAGACTCGCATGATGCGCTCGATCGAAGCGGGAGCAGCACCCGATGACCCGGAGGCATTCAAGAAACAAGCGGCCGAACGCATACCGCTTGGCCGCTACGGAGAACCTGAC
>JAQCHM010000208.1 GCA_027730885.1 Actinomycetota bacterium
GAACTGACGCGCTCATCCGGCAGAACGACAATCGCGGGTCAGGGGACGTCGTTGATGTCGCCGGTGGGGCCGTGGTGCGGGTGGGGCTCGTGGGGCGGGGCGACGGGCTCGCCTCCGACGGGGACCATGCGGGTCAGGAAGTCGATGACCGCGGTCGAGAAGATGTCGTTGCGGTCTCCGGCCACCATGTGGGCCGCACCGGTGACGTTGACATACTCGGCGTGCTTGCAGAGCGAGAGGAACGACTGCGCGCCCTCCTCGCTCAGGACGTCGGAGAGGCCCCCACGTACGAGCAGCGTCGGGACGCGGAGGTTCTCCGAGCACGCATTCAGCCGGGTCTCGCGCTCTTTCAGGTTGCGCCGACCGGCCCGGAACTTGGGGTCCCAGTGCCAGTGATACCGGCCGTCGGCGCCGAGCCGGACGTTCTTGGCCAAGCCCTCGAGACTCCGCGGACGGGAGCGATGCGGCTGGTAGTTCCCGATCGCAGCTGCGACCTCCTCGAGTGTCTCGAATCCGTCGGGGGCCTGACTCATGAACGCCTGGATCTTCGCCGTTCCTTCGGGCTCGATCCGCGGGCCGATGTCCACCAGTACCAACGCGGTGCAGTCGATGTGATCCTCTCCGATGGCCACGAGGCTGACGCCACCACCCATCGAGGCGCCGACGAGAACAGGCCGACGACCGCCCAGCTGGCGGACGACCGCCTTGAGGTCCTCGACCATGATGTCCTGGCCGTACTGCCCGTCGGCCGCCCACTCGGAGTCGCCGTGACCACGGGCGTCGAACGCCACGGCGTGGTAGCCCGCCGCCCCGAGCGTCTCGCCCGCGCCCTTCCAGGCGTGCCTGGTTTGACCGCCGCCGTGCTGAAGGATCACCAGTGGACCGTTCGGGTCGCCCCACGAATCACCTGTGATGGTGACGCCTGCGCCCTCCCACTGATGCATCGGGGCGGGTGCTCCGGGTAGACGGGTTCCAGCGCTCATGGCTCTCCCTCGGTCGAGGCGTACAACTGCTTGACCGCCGACCCTAGACCACGTCGAGCGCCGGATAGAAAGGCGCACCCGGCCACGGGTTAGCATCCAGCGACCCAGGGGAGGTGCTCCATGCCGGCGCTCGACGGACTTCGGATACTCGACATGACCCAGTACGAGGCCGGCCCATCGGCCACCCAGGCGCTTGCCTGGTTCGGCGCCGACGTCGTCAAGGTCGAGCCTCCCGGAGCCGGCGATCCCGGGCGAGGGGTCGGTATCGCGCCACTCGGCTACTTCATGAACTGGAACGCCAACAAGCGCAGCGTCGTCCTCGACCTGACGACCGGCGAGGGCCGCGACCTCCTCCTCCGCCTGGCCGCGCAAGCGGACGTCTTCGTCGAGAACTACGGCCCCGGCGTCGTCGAGAAACTCGACATCGACTACGACGCCGTGAAACAGGCGAACCCGGCGATCATCTACGCATCGGTCAAGGGGTTCGGACTCAGCGGCCCCTTCGCCAACCGAAAGTGCTTCGACGGGGTCGCCCAGGCTGCGGCGGGCGCACTATCGGTCACCGGCTACCCCGACGGTGCACCGCTGCTGCCCGGACCGACCACCGGTGACTCCGGCACGGGCGTGCAGTTGGCGCTTGCCATCACGGCCGCATACGTCCAGAAATTGCGGACGGGCGAAGGCCAGCGGATCGAGGTGTCCATGCAGGAGGCGATGACCTACTACATGCGAACCAGGGTGGGTGTAACGCCAGGATGGGGAGAGCGAGCCGCCCCACGGGCCGGCACCGGGTTCATGGCGTTGAACAACCTGTACCCATCGGCCGGCGGAGGACCGAACGACTACGTGATGATCATAGCGGTGACGCCGAGAATGTTCGTCGATCTTTGCGCAGCGATGCAGCAGCCCGACCTGGCGAGCGACCCTCGCTTCGCGACGTTCTCCGGCCGGAACACGCACGCAGCCGAACTCCGGGCCGAGATCACGAGCTGGACCGAGCAGTACGACAAGTTCGAGTTGGGTCGCCGCTTGGAGGCCCATGGTGTGCCGGGCGGGCCAGTCCTCGACACCACCGAGGTGTTGACCGACCCACACCTCGTGGCTCGCGGATTCATCAAGACCGTGGAACACCCCGACCTTGGTCCGGTGCCGATGATGGGCTTCGCCCCGCGCCTGTCGGCAAGCGAAGTGGAACTTCGACCGGCACCCGCCCTCGGCCAGCACACCGACGAGGTGTTGGGCACCATGCTCGGGCTGGGCGAGGACGAGCTCGGGGCCCTCCGCCAACGAGGGGCGATCGGCTAGCCCCGACCCGGACGAAGGTGATCTGCAAGTTCCAGCCACCCGAGCCCCGTTCTGCAAGCGCCAGCGCCCCTGCGGTGGGTGCGAGCACTTGCAGAACGGAGGGTACGAGGTTGGAGCTTGCAGAACGGTTACTGGCCTGTCGGGATATCGGCGGCGGGACATCGGCCTTTTCGCGTGATCGCACCGCTTCGCGGGTCAACCACGTGCGAGAGTTGAGTAATGGAGATCTCCGACGCACTTGCCTTTGCTCGACGCGAACGAAACGGCATCTTGTCCACCCTGAAACGCGATGGCCGAGCACAGCTGTCGACCGTCGCCTACTACGTGGGTGAGGACGATGCCGTGAGAATCTCGCTGACCGACGATCGGGCCAAGGCCAGGAACATGCGTCGCGATCCTCGCATCAGCCTGTTCGTGACCGCCCCCGATTACGCCTCCTACGTCGTATTCGAGGCGGAAGCCGAGCTGACGCCTCCAGCCGTCAAGCCCGACGACGAAACCGCTGAAGCGCTCGTCGCCTACTACCGGGAGTTGGTAGGCGAACACCCCGATTGGGACGAGTATCGGGCAGCAATGGTCACCGACCGCCGGCTGATCCTGACGATCCGGCCGACCCACGCCTACGGCCTGAACGCACGGACGTGGGATACGCCGAAGACGACCTCCTGAGCGCTGGGTCAGGTCCGTGGCGGCCGGCACGAGGCCGGGCACAGGCCCCGGGCCGACCACCGGTACGCTGACAGACGTGATGCCACCCGAGACAAGCGCCGACGACGGCGCCATTGACGTGGTCGGGGTCACCAAGGCGTTCGGCGACAACACCGTGCTGCGCGATGTCGCCCTCCATGTCGCTCCCGGCTCGACCGTGGCGCTCCTCGGGCCGTCGGGATGCGGAAAGACCACGCTGCTTCGCATCATCGCCGGGCTCGAACGGTCCGATCTTGGCACGGTGAGCATCGGCGGCGAAGTGGTCTCGGACCACCGGACCTTCGTCCCCCCGGAACGTCGACGGATCGGCATGGTCTTCCAGGACTGGGCTCTCTTCCCTCACCTGACCGTCGGCCAGAACGTCGGCTACGGCCTCGTCACCGGAGGAAAGCAGGCCGCAGAACGCATTCGCGAGAGCCTCGCGCTCGTCGGGCTGCAAGACCTCACCGACCGCATGCCCGGCACCCTGTCGGGAGGGCAACAACAGCGGGTCGCACTTGCCCGAGCCATTGCCCCTCGACCGCGGGCGTTGCTGTTTGACGAGCCGTTCTCGAACCTCGACTCGCACTTACGCGTCCAGATCCGTACCGAGGTCAAAAAGCTCCTGACCAACCTGGGCATCACGTCGGTGTTCGTCACCCACGACCAGGAAGAAGCGTTCGTCCTCGGATCGGAGGTGGCGGTGATGTCCGGTGGAGCCATCCGCCAACAGGGCGCGCCTTCCGCGATCTACCAGCGACCCGTTGATGCCTGGGTCGCCGACTTCGTGGGCGATGCCAACTTCCTGCGGGGAACCGCCTCCGGCCGATGCGCCGACACCGCGCTCGGCTCGTTGCCGATTTCGTCGGACGTTCTGCCGCTCAGCGGCGAGGTTCGAGTGCTGATCCGCCCGGAGCAATTGGCTGTCGAGCGACAGATCACGTCGACCAGCGGGCCGATCGCCACCGTCGTGGAGTACTACGGCCACGACCACATGATCCTGATCCAGTTACCGACCGGCGAGGCACTCCACGTGCGGGGTTCAGGCGCACCCGAGGTCCGGCCCGGTGATCCTGTGTCCGTCGCCCTTCGCGGCGGTTCACTGGTGGCCTACCCGGCCGAGGACTGATCGAACGACTAGCCGTCGCTCTCGCGCAACACGAGGAGGGTCATGGGCAGCGCCGACAACAGAATCAGCGCGGCAGCCGGGGCTGCGGCCCGGCCGAAGAAGGCCTCGGAGGTGGCGCTCCAGACCTGGGTTGCCAGCGTCGAATAGCCGGTCGGTGCCAGCAGCAGCGTGGCCGGCAACTCCTTCATGGTCGTGAGGAACACGAGAGCCCCCGCCGCGGTGAGGCCGGGTCGGCTGAGGGGCAGGACGATCTTTCGCAGGGTGGAGGCAGATCCGCGGCCGAGGAGCAGTGACGCCTCCTCGATGCTGGGGGTGATCTGCAACAACGACGTTCGTATCGATCCCACGGCTTGGGGCAGGAACAGCACGACATAGGCAAAGACCAGCATGGCCAACGTCTGATACAGCGGTGACAAGACCCGAGCGCCGAGGAACACCAGCGACAACGCCACGACAACTCCGGGTAACGCGTGACCCGACCAGGCCAACGTCTCGACGCCTCGCCCGATCCGGCCTCGGCGTCGGACGACGACCACGGCGACCGGCCACGCCACCACAACGGCGACGCTGCCCGCGAGGAACGCAGCGGTCAGGCTGTTGCGGGCGAGCTCCCAGGTGAGTCGAACCGGCTCGTCGGCGCGGACTCCTCGGACGAGCCAGGTGCTGATCACGCCGAGCGGGACGCCCAGGGCGAGGAAACAGAGCAGCCCGCAGCCGAGAAAGGACGGCCAGCGCAGACGGCCGAGGCGAGTGATGGTGGGTGCGCGGCCGCCACCGCCGTGGAGCCGGTGATAGTGCTCACGGCGACGGGTTCGCTGCTCCATTGTCAGGATGACGACGGTGAGCAGGACCAGGACCAACCCATAGACCGCCGCGGTCGACCGGTCGAGGGAAGAGCGGTACTGGATGAAGATCGCTCGGGTCAGCGAGTCGAAACGCATGAGCGAGACGGCACCGAAATCGCTGAGCGCATAGAGCGCCACCAACAGCGAGCCGGCGCTGATGGCAGGACGCAACTGGGGGAGGACGATGCGCCGAAACGTTTGCCACGAGCTGACCCCGAGCAGCCGACTGGCCTCTTCCATGCCGGGGTCGATCCGTCGCAGAGCGGCCCGAACGGGCAGCAGGACATACGGGTACGAGAACAACGACAGGGCGAACCAGGCGCCCCCGAACCCATAGATCTCGGGCAGCCGCTCGACCCCGAGGGGCTCGAGCCAACCTTGAAGGATGCCCTTCGGACCGAAGGCCGCGATGAGTACGAACGCTCCGACATAGGTCGGGACCGCCAACGGCAGGGCGGAGATCACGACCCAGACCCGACGACCGGGCAGGTCGGAACGTACCGTGAGCCAGGCAAGGGGCACCGCTATCGCCACCGAAGTCGCCGTTACCGCGACAGCGAGCGACAGGGTCTCGAGCAGGAGTCGGCCGACTCTGGCCGAGATGGCGACCTCCCAGACCCTGCCCCATCCGAGTTCGGCGGCTCGGATGAGCAGGTACGACAGCGGGGTCGCGGCTGCCATCGCTACCAAGATGGCGAGCAGGGTGATGAGCGACCCCGAGCCCGGCGGCCGCGGCGCGGCGCGGCGCACCGACCGCCGCGACGACGGCACAGGACTCCGGGTCGCGATCACCGGGTCAGAGCGCGCCGACCGCGGTCAGGAGCTCGAGGGTTCCGGCCAGGTCTTCGAGCTGATCGAGGTCGATCTCGGGCAGGGTCGCGGTGTCCAGGTTCGGGATGGCGGGGTCCTGCTCGATCCCCTCGACCAGCGGGATCTCGTAGGTCTCCGAGGCGAAGTACTCCTGCGCCGTGGCGGACAGCATGAAGTCGACGAACTGCTGGGCGAGACCTGGCTGATCTGTCGTCTGGATGATGCCGACGCCGGTGACGTTCACCAGCCCGCCAGGGTCGCCGTCGGTGTAGTACTTGTTGGCCACCTCAAGCTCTGGGTTCTCGGCCAACAGCTTCAACGCGTAGTAGTGATTGACGAAGCCAACCTCGATTTCACCGGCCGCGACGGCCTCGACGACCGGGCTGTTGCCGTCGAAGACGACCGGCTCGTTGGCCACGATGCCCTCCAGCCAGGCCTTGGCGTCCTCTTCGCCGACCAGGACACGGAGTGCGGTGACGAAGGCCTG
>JAQCHM010000209.1 GCA_027730885.1 Actinomycetota bacterium
CGCCTCTCGCCTACTCGGCGGCTCGATCGACGAGGCCGCGGCGTTGGTCGATCGACATACTGCGGTGGTCCTACTCACCCGGAACGTGGGGCTCGACGTGAAGCTGTTGCCCGTCGTGCTCGCCACTCCGGCACCGCTGGTCGGCGTGATGGGCAGCGCCCGCCGTTGGCAGACCACCGTCGGGCTGCTGCGCGATGCAGGGGTGACCGACGCCCAGCTCGAGCGAATCCGTACGCCGATTGGGCTGGAGATCCGGGCCGAGAGCCCCAAGGAGATCGCCGTCTCGGTACTGGCCCAGATCATCGCCGAGGTGGACTGACGGTGATCGCGCCGCCGTTCGCCCGCTGTCTGTGTCTCCTGCGGGGTGGCGGCGATCTGGGCACCGGCGTTGCGTGGAGGCTGGCGAAGGTGGGTTTCCCGGTCGTCGTCGTCGAACTGCCCAAGCCCCTGACGGTTCGTCGCGCGGTGTCGCTGTCGAGCGCGGTGACCGATGGTGAGGTCGAGGTCGAGGGCTTGCGGGGCGTTCGGGCCGACACCGGCCGAGCGATGGCCGAAGCGCTCCTCGCCGGCGCAGTTCCCGTCATGACCGGGGTGGACGTCGCCGACATCGACCCTGTAGTGGTGATCGACGCCCGACTGGCCAAACGCAACATCGACACGACCATCATGGACGCGGACCTCGTCGTAGCGCTGGGTCCCGGCTTCACCGCCGGAGTCGACTGCCACGCAGTCATCGAGACCCAGCGAGGTCATCGCTTGGGTCGGGCGTTGTGGTCAGGCGCTGCGGCTCCCAACACAGGAACGCCCGGGGTGGTCGGGGGACGGGGGGCCGAACGGGTCCTGCGGTCACCTTCGGCGGGAATCGTGCGCTGGTCGGTCGAGATCGGTTCGCGGGTCGTAGCCGGTCAGGTGCTCGGCCACGTCGACGGACAATCGATCTCCGCCCCGTTCGCCGGGGTCGTCCGGGGACTGATCCTCGACGGCTCGGCGGTCGCCACGGGCCTGAAGATCGGCGATGTCGACCCCCGACTCGACGTCGCCTGCGACGAGATCTCCGACAAGGCCTTGGCCGTCGGTGGCGGCGTGCTCGAAGTCGTGACGGGTTGGTGGGCAGGCCGGCCCGAGGTCCGCTGATGAGCGGCTTGAGCGTGCCCGTTCCCATCGGCTCGGTCGCCGATGCCCTGGGCTGTGGACTGCACGAGCACGTTGCGCTCGTTGGTGGCGGGGGCAAGAGCACGCTGCTGCACGCGCTCGGCCTGCAATTGCCGGGCCGACGAATCCTGACCACCACCACCAAGATGGGTGCCGATCAGCATCGCGGTCACCCGGTGTTGATCGGGCCCACCGACGCCGAGATCGAGGCGGTGGAGGCTGCGGCCGTCGTCTTCTCCCGAACCCAGGGCTCCAAGGCCGTAGGGGTCGCCCCGTCCGACTGCGATCGCTGGTTCCGTCTGGCCGATCACGTGATCGTCGAGGCCGATGGGGCCCGCCATCATCCGTTCAAGGCGCCTCGACCGTTCGAACCGATCGTGCCCGACACCTGCACGATGCTGGTCTCGGTGATCGGAGCCGACGCCCTCGGCCGGGTCATCGCCGATCAGTGCCATCGCCCTCTGCGGGTCGCGGCACTGGCCGGCTGCTCGCCCTACGTCCGCCTCACACCGGACGCCGCGGCGACGGTGATCCTGCACGAGCGCGGCGCTCGCCGAGAGCAACCGGCATCGGCCCGGCTCGCCGTCGTCATCACGAAGGTCGATGGCCCTTCGGCCCAGCTCGCCGCCGACCTCGTCGCGGCCATCGCCCTGGCCGAACCCGCCGTCACCACCGTCCAGATCCAGCGGTTCTGACGCGGCCGCCTCCGGGGATTACCCTCCCGCGGTGACTGCATCGCCTGACCTCTTTCCCGACCTGTCCGCCGATGAACTCCTGGCCGACGCCCGATCGGTCGGTGTTCGCGAGCGAGACCTGCCTGAGGCATCGGTGCTCGACGGCCGCCGGATCGTCCTCGAAGGAGCGTTCAACCTGCGTGACATCGGTGGATATCCGACGCAGGACGGGCGCATGACGGCGTGGCGACGGGTGTTGCGTTCCGATCATCTCAACACGCTCACGGATCGGGACGTCGCGGTGCTCGCGTCGCTGGGCCTGGCCCGGATTCACGACTTCCGACTGGAAAAGGAGCGCGACCGCCAGCCATCTCGCCTGCCCCACCCTGCCCCGCCGGTCACGCTGTTGAACGTCGGCGATGCCGGAACCGACGCCGCGGCGGTCGATCTGGTGCACGACATGCTTGCCGGGAGCGTCCCATTGCCTGCGGCCTCGTACTGGGACGAGGGCTATCTTGATCTGCTGCAGCGGGGCCGTCCGATGTTCGTTGCCATGATCAGCGCCCTCGCCGAACCGGACCACTTGCCTGCTCTGTTCCATTGCACCGGTGGCAAGGACCGCACCGGGCTGTCGGCCTTCATGCTCCTCACGTTGCTCGGTGTCGACCGGGCCACCACCACCTCGGACTTCCTCGCCACCAACACCTACCGCACGCCGGCTCGGGCCCGAGCGTTGGCGGACCAGTTGGCCGCGGTCGGCGTCAAGGTCACCGATGCGCTCCCAATTCTCGGGGTGACCCGCTCGGCCCTCGACACCGCACTGGGCGCCATCGAGGCAGAGGAAGGAACGATCGAGGCCTATCTGTTGGCCGGTGGGATGGACCCCTCAGTCCCCGAACGCCTCCGTGTCGCGCTCCTCGAGTAGAGCGCCGGGGTTACGTCGCCACGGCCCGAGGCCAGTCGGCTTGCGACCGCGACGACCGCAGCGGGGAGATACGTCGCGAGCAACGGTCCGGATGCGTACCCCCAGTAGACCCGGCCGATCGTGAGGGTCAATGCGACGAGGACGACCGAGTGGATCCCAACGGGGAGCGCCACAGGGTCCCCCCGCCGAACGAGGAGCAACCCGGCGACGCCGGCCACGAGGCCGATCAGCCCGACGACCGTGCTGAAGGCCGATCCGCCCGGACCGATGGCGGCGGCCAGATAGGACATCTTCATGCCCTCGTTGCCGAAGGGAGGCTCATACCCTTCGGTCGAAAGCCACGGAAGGGCCGCGGTGACATGCCATACCATCGCCATGCTGAGCCCCGCGCAAGCGGCGAGGCGCGGCCAGAGTTGCGGCCAGGGGAGAGCTCGTCGAGGACCCGAAGCAAGGTCTCGGGCCCGAGCCAGAATGTCCCCGGGGTCCCGGCGTGCTCGTTGGACTTGGTGAAGGCGAGGGGCTCGAGCAGCCAGAGGTCCAGATCGGCGCCGACACGGTCGATGACCGCATCAGCGCAGGCGGTGGCGATGAGGAGGTCGGTGTTGAAGGGCAGATGCGGCCCGTGTTGTTCGACCGCTCCGACCGGGAGGACGAAGACCGAGTCGGCGCCGATGTGCTCTTGGAAATCGGATGCTCGGAGGTTACTGAGGCGGCGAGTCATGATCGAACGCTACCCCGCCACGCTGAACCCTCCGTCGCTCTCGGATGTCGCGATGGCTGGGCACGGCGACGAGTGCCCGACTACGGTTCGTGAATGGTCGATGGGTCTGCAGTCGATGGGTCTGCGGTCGAGCACGGCACGCTGTCTGCCGTGTGGACCGCCGCTGTGGCCGCCTTCCTCGGACGCCCGCTGCACGCGGTGCTTGCCACCCGTGCACCCGATGGTTCCATCTCGCAGTCGGTGGTCTGGTTCCGAGCCGAGATCGACTCGGTCTGGATCAGCTGTCGGCCGGACTCGGCCAAGGCTTGCCATGTGCGCCTCGATCCTGAGGTTTCGTTGCTGGTGTTGGCTCCGCACGGAGGCAGCTACGTCCGGGTCGAGGGCAAGGCGACCGTCGACGAGGTCCTGTCCGACGAGCAGCGTTTGACGCTCGTCGGCCCCTACCAGGGGGCCGAGGTGTTGGTCTGGTTGGCCGAGCATCCGCTGCCCAGCCCGAATGCGTTGCTGCGGATTCGCCCCGATCGGGTCGTGAGTCGAGGCGTGTGAGCCGATAACGGCCGAAGCCCGGCCGTAGCCGGGCTTCGAACCTTGCAGCGGAGAGGGTGGGATTTGAACCCACGGTGGGCTTACGCCCACACCTCCTTAGCAGGGAGGCACAATCGACCGAACTCTGTCACCTCTCCGTGGGGTCGCGATTGTAGCGAGTGTCGATCCGAATGCCGTTAGCGTTGGCCTGTGACCTTGTCTCCCGCGACCCAAGACCCGTTCACGGTACCCGGTGACCCGGTACCGACGGTGGTGTACCGCCACCTTCGTGAGTCATTCAGCGCACGGGTCTCATCGTTGGACCAGTCGCAACTGGCCACCATGGTGCCGCAGTGTCCTGAGTGGACGGTGGCCGACGTGCTGGCGCATGTGGTCGGTATCAACGCCGATTTCCTCGCCGGCCGTCTCGTCGGCATCGGCTCCGACGACTGGACCGCGGCCCAGGTGCGCGAGCGGGCGGGACGTTCGATCGCGGTCGTGCTGGCCGAATGGCTCGACCTGGCCGAGCAGGTCGACCGGGTGACTGCCGATGATCCCTTCACGGGTGTCCGCTTGACCGCCGACCTCGTTACCCACCACCTCGACGTTTTGGCCGCGCTCGGCCGGCGGCAGGACACCGACACTGCTGCTGTGCGGACGGGTCTGCTTCGTTACGGCCCGTTCTTCTGCGAGCGAGCGCGCGATGCCGGCCTGCCAACGGTTCGAATCGTCGCTGGGCACCAGCGTTGGCAGTCACACGACGGCCACCCCTCCGTTGTGCTCACCGGATCTGCCTTCGAATTGCTGCGGGCGTTCAGCGGTCGGCGCAGTGCGGCGCAGGTCAGGGCGATGGACTGGTCAGGCGATCCGGAGCCGTACCTTGCGGTCGTGACTCCCTACGGGTTGCCCGAGGTCGATGTCGAAGGCTGAGTGCTGTCCGAGAGTAGGTGCTGCCGGTCGAGGAAATCGCCCACCTGCTCAGGCTCGAGCGGGTAGGCGAAGAGGAACCCCTGCGCGACTTCGACCTTCTGGAGGAGCAAAGCGTCCAGTTGACCCTGATTCTCGACGCCTTCGGCGACGACCACGACGTCGAGTGCTCTGCCGAGGTCGACGATCGCTTGGATGACCAAGGCGGCCTGACGGTCGCCTAGGAGTTTCAGGCGATCGATGAAGGCACGATCGATCTTGATGCAGTCGACGGGCAGCGTCTGGAGGTGTGCCATCGACGAGTAGCCGGTGCCGAAGTCGTCGAGAGCCACACGGACGCCGAGATCTCGTAGCGCCTGGAGCGGAGCCGTCACCTTGTGGGGATTGATGGCCAACATGCTTTCGGTGACCTCGAGCTGGAGTTGGTGCGGGCTCACGCCGGTGTCATCAAGCACCCGTTTCACGAGGGCAGGAAGGCCGTCATCGGTGATCTGCTGCAAGGAGATGTTGACCGAAACGGAGAGACGTCGATCCGGATAGAGGGCATTCCATTCAGCCAAGCGTCGGCACGACTCAGCGAGCGCCCACCGTCCCATCTCGATGATGGCTCCCGTGCGTTCGGCGATGGGGATGAAGGTGACGGGCGAGACGATCCCGAGAGTCGGCGAATGCCAACGCATCAGTGACTCGAACGCCACGGTCTCGCTGTCGTTGGTGGAAACCAACGGCTGGAAGACGAGATGGAACTCGCCGCGGTCGAACCCCAGCTGCACCTCTCGCAGCAGTCGGGCTTCGACCTCGGCCTCGACGGCCATGGCGGGGGTGAACGACAACGCTCGGCCGCGGCCCTGGCGCTTGGCTTCGTACAGAGCGATGTCTGCCTGTTTCAGGAGGTCGGCGGTGGAAGTCGGCCGGTTCTGGTCCGAGGTGACGGTGAATCCGATGCTCGTCCCGACGGCCAGCCATTGTCCGTCGATCTGGATCGGCGGCCTGAGGGCCTCGATCAAGCGCTCGGCAAGGGGGCGAGCTGCCTCTTCGTCGGTGAGGTTCTCGGCGATCACCGCGAATTCATCGCCCCCCAATCGGGCCAGCGTCTCGCCCGCTCGGGTCGACTGTTGGAGGCGGCGGGCGACTTCCTGGAGGAGCGCGTCGCCCGCCGGGTGACCCAGCGTGTCGTTCACTCCCTTGAACCCGTCGAGGTCGATGAGCAGCATGGCGAGCTCTTGCGAAGAGCGGCTACTGCGGGCCAGTGCCCCATCACCGGTGCTGTTCAGCGCTCGCCGGTTGGGCAGCCCAGTCAGTTCGTC
>JAQCHM010000210.1 GCA_027730885.1 Actinomycetota bacterium
GCAGCGACCTTTTCCACGTCGCCGAAGAAAACTCGACGTGAACGTCCACCCCCGCCAGGTCTTCTGCACCGATTCTGTGCAGTGTTTTCCACGCTGGGCGTGGAAAACACTGTACAGAACGCCCAGCGAGGGCTCAGGCGGGGAAGGGGGTGGACTCCCAGGCGAGGAACTTCCAGTCGCCACCCACCGCGCCCCACACCGCAATGTACCGCAGGACGATGGTCCGGTCGCCGACGGGCGTCGAGACGTCGAGTTCGGCCCGTCCGGTGACGATGGCCGTCGCGTCGGCCATCTGGATGTCGGTCTCGCTGCGGCGGACATCCCGATAGGTCACCCGGCCCGACGTGATCGACTCGATGTACGAGGCCTTGGTGTCGACCACGGCGTTGGAGTGGGTGTACCGCAGATTGTCGGCAAGGAGCTCGTCCAGCTCGGCGCCATCGCCGCTGATCTGGGCGGCGAACCGACGGTCTTCAAGTGTGGCGATTTCGTCTTCGGTCATGCGGGCTTGTTATCAGCTCCGGGCGGCCAGTGCCAGCAGCTCCGCCCGTTCGGGCCCGGGGATCGGGGAATGATCGGCCAGCTGCGCCGCGCGGGCAACGAGTTCGGTGTCCTGCATCACAGTGGGTAGCCGATCGAGCAGCATGCCGACGTGGATCTGTGCCCGGAACAGGTCGGGGTCCTTGGCGGTCGAGGCCGCCAAGTTCCTGGTGAAGGTCCACACCGGATCGTTGGGCTGGTAGTCCCGGCCGTCGATCGCAGCGTGGACCTCGGCGAGACGGTGGCGGTCGAACGCGAGGGTGTCGTCGTAGTAGGGCTCGACGTCACGCTCGGTCGCGTGATGCCAGCGCAGCGCCAGCCCGTAGTGGTCGTCGAAGGTCTCGCCGTGCAACGTGGACCGCAGGGCCGACGCGTGCAACAGACCGATGGAGACGCCTCGACCGAGCGACGGGTTGGTGCACGCCCACGCGTCGGCCAACGGCAGCAACCCGGTGACCACCGGTTTGCCGCCGGCGATGAAGGAGCGTCGTCGATCCTCGCTGCCGGCCATGACCTTGACGTCGGTCAGCGGCTCGGCGTCGACCCAGTGGGCGACGAACGGGTGGGCCTTCACGACCGCGGTCCACCGGTCGGTGTCGGTGAGCCCCCGCAGGGGGGCATCTCGTCCGGCGGTCACGATGCCGACACCCCAGGTCCCGTTGTCCGCCGGCAGGGTGAGGGTTGAGATCGTCGGGTAGTGCTGGAGCAGACTGCCGAACGCCATGGGAATCGATCCGTCGGCCGACCGGAAGTGGCGCGCGTAGTAGACGAACCCACTGTCCTCGATCTGTTCGGCGGGCCGCTGCCCGCCGGCGGCGGCGATCGGGTCCGGCATCGCCGATCGGCGCCCGCCACAGTGGACGACGACGTCGGCGCGGAATTCTTGTCCGCCATCGGTCACGACACCGACGACGTGGGTGGGCTGGGCCACTGCCGGGTCGGTGAGCAACCCGCCAACGGCGACGCCACGCAGGACGGTCACTCCATCGGCGGCGTCGGCCAAGGCAGCCATCACCGACTCGAACACCGGTCGGCGAGCGGTGACCATCCGCAGCCGTTCATCGCCTGGCCGAGCACCGCCGGTGATGGCGTCGGGAAGTCCGCTGAGCGGGTTGAGATCGAGACCACCCGCAGCCGTGAGCGCCTCGACGAAACCCGGGATCTGTCTCTGGGCGACCTCGGTCGACGCGGCCAGCAGGACGTGGATCATGCGGAACTGGCTGACGCCACGACACTCCCAATGATCCCAGGCTTCGCCCGGCAAGGGCGGCGGCGCCGGATCACGCTCGATGACGGTCACCTGGTGACCATCGTTGGCCAGCATCAACGCGGCCCCGAGGCCGACGATCCCACCACCTACAATGATGACCGAACCCGTGGCACCCTCCCGGTTACGTCTGCCTTGTTGCCTCTGGCCGGACCCTAACCGGGAACGTGCGGCCCCGGACAGCTACGGTGCGCAGAATGAACCCTCCGGCAACGACGCCCGGCATGCTCACCGGCATTCGAGTCCTGGACCTGACCCAGTACCTGTCAGGTCCGACGGCCAGCCTGCTGCTCGCCGGACTCGGCGCCGACGTGATCAAGATCGAACCAGGACCGATCGGTGACCTCGCACGACTGCTCCCGGTCGTCCGTGATGGTCGCAGTTCGTACTACATCCAACAGAACCGGGGGAAGCGCAGCGTCTGCGTCGACCTCGGCAAAGCCGAGGGAACCGAGATCGTCCGTGACCTTGCGGTCCAGTCCGACATCCTCATCGAGAACTTCAGCCTCGGGGTGCTCGACCGGCGGGGTCTGGGAGCCGACGAACTGCGGGCAGCCAACCCTCGCCTCATCTACGTGTCGATCTCGACCTACGGCCGTACGGGCTCGCGGGCCGCTCTCCCCGGCTACGACCTGATCGGTCAAGCGGCCGCCGGCAGCGTCGCTCTCACCGGCGAGCCCGACGGCGCGCCCATTGCGGCCGGCGTCCCGATCGCCGACGTGAGCGCCGGAATGATGGCCTTCGGCGCCATCGGTCACGCGCTCTTCAGCAGAACCGAGACGGGCGAGGGTCAGTTCTTGGACATCTCGATGGTCGAGGCCGTGTTCCAGATGCACCCATTCGCCATTCAGGGGCCAAGCGTCACCGAGGGTGTGAAGCGTCTGCGCCGGACGGGCCGGCACTTCGGGTCGGTCCCGCCGGCGGGAAGCTACCAAGGACCTGAGGGTTGGTTGGTGCTCCAGGTCCTCGACGCCCAGTGGCTGCGATTGTGCGACGCCGCGGTCAGCATCGGTCTTGGGGACGACCCCCGATTCCGGAGTTCCCAAGGTCGAGCGGAGCACCGCAACGAGCTGGTGGACATCATCGAGGCCTGGATGCAGACCTTCCCGAACGATGACGCGCTCCTGGCCCACCTCGATGCGCACCGGGTGCCGGCGGGACGCGTCGTCGACCCGGCCGACGCCCACCTCGAGCCCTGGTACCGAGAGCGTGGTGCGCTGACCAGCGTCGAGGATGACGTGTTCGGCCGGGTCGACGTACCGGGATTCCCGCTGCACGGATCGGCCATCGAACGTCGCGAGACCGAACCGCCGGCGCCGTTGCTCGGTCAACACAACCATGAGGTCTTGGCCGGGGTCCTCGGGTACGACGACGCCCGGATCGCGCGGCTCCACGACGACGGAGTGCTCATTGGCCCGAGCTGAGGGCGACTCCCGCGGCGGCGCGCCGAACGACGGTGCCTTGAACCATCCGGCCATCGCCGCCCTGGGCATGGTGACGATCTGTTGCTACGGCGCCTGGTACTACTCGTTCGGCGTGTTGCTCGACCCGCTCCTGGCCGACACAGGCTGGCGCGAGAGTTGGATCAGCGGTTCGTTCGCAGCCGGCCTGGCGCTTATCGGGATCGGATCGGTGTTCGGTGGGCGTCTGCTGGACCGACTCGGTCCCCGAGCGGTGTTCGCGCTCGCTGCGCTGGTGTCGACGCTCGGGTTGGGAGGGGCATCGTTCAGCCGGCACCCCCTACTCTTCGCCGCGGGGTCAGCCTTGGGAATGGGGGCGTTGGGCGCGCTCGGCTTTTACCACGTCACCATGACAACCGTCGTGCGGCTGCACCCCGACAACCCTCAGCGGGCCATCGCCGCGCTGACCATCTGGGGGGCACTGTCGTCTCCGATCTACCTTCCGCTCGCGGTGTGGATGAACGACCGGTTCGAGTGGAGGACGACCATTCGCCTGCTCCTGGCGACTGCCGTGCTCGCCCTCGTCGCCGCCATCATCGTCGTCCCCAACGAGACTGCTGCCATCGGAGCCGGACGGCCCTCCCTCCGATCCGTAGCGGCCGCGGCCACCGCACCGGGCGAAACCCGAGCGTTCACCATCGCGGTTGCGCTCATCGGTGTGGCCACGTCGGTGCTCCTCAGCTACCAGGTGCCGGTCATGGTCGCCGCCGGTCTGCCACTCGCCGCAGCATCGACCGCGGCCGGCGCCCGAGGATTCTGCCAGCTCGGCGGACGGCTGCCCTTGGGCATCATCGTCGGGCGGATCGGGACCCGACGTGCCATGTTCGCCGCACTCGGCGCCATCATCGTGGGGTCGATCCTGCTCGTGTTCTCGTCCAACCTCGTGGTCGCGTTGGCCTTCGCCGTCGTGGTGGGCATCGGTATCGGTGCGTACAGCCCGCTGCAGGGAATGCGGGCCGCCGAGCTCTACGACCGCTCGTCGCTCGGTGCGACGATGGGCTTCCAGTCCGCAATCAGCCAGCTCGTCGGAGCGACCGGCCCGCTGGCCGCCGGGCTGGTGGCCGAGTCGACGGGAGACCGTCGCTGGGTGGTCCCCATCGCCACGACGTCGGCGATCGCCGCCGTCCTCGTTCTGCAGTACGCAGACCGGGGTTTCGGCGGCGCCAGTACTGCAGAACGCTGAGGGGCGAGGGTTCGCCGAGAGTTCGGCTCGACGTTATCTTCCGCTCTCTGGCCGGCAACGCGTCCTTCCTAGGGTCGGGGCGACGAACGACCAGAGAGCTCAGGAGAACACATGACCGATACCCGGAACGACCTGATCGACAATGAACCCGTCCCCAATGAGTCGGGTAATCGTCCCTTTCACGACGTGGCTGCCTTGGCACTCAGCCGCCGGAAGGTCCTGGGCGGCGACGCGGCCGCACTCGTAGGCTTCATGGCCGACGGGCCCGGCCGCTCGTCGAGCGTTGTCGCCTCGACCGGCGGCGCGGCGCCGCCTTCCGCACTCGCACCGGCACCCCGCGCCTCGGCTTCGAAGCGGTGCCGTTGAGCTCGGCCGACACCGTCGTCGTGCCCAAGGGGTACACCGCGACCCCGTTCATCCCATGGGGTGAACCGATCATTCCCGGCGGTCCGGCGTTCAGGGGGCAGGCCAACACGCCGGCCGAACAGGCAGCGCAGTTCGGCTCAGGACACGACGGGATCGGTTATTTCCCGCTCGGCCACGGCATGGCGGGCGACCGGCACGGCATCCTTTGTCTGAACCACGAATACACCACCGAGGGCTTCTTCCACCCGGACGATGCGGACCGGGCGACGAGGACAGCCAAGTCGCAGGCGGGTCACGGCGTGTCGGTGGTCGAGGTACGACATCGCGACGGCACCTGGTCCGTGGTGGCCGACGGCGGCTACAACCGGCGAATCACCGCCACTACCCCCATGACGTTCTCCGGTCCGGCCGCTGGCCACGCCTCGTTGCGAACTGGTGACGACCCGGCCGGAATGAACCCGAGAGGGACCATCAACAATTGCGGCTCGGGCATCACGCCGTGGGGGACCTATGTCACCTGCGAGGAAAACTTCAACGGCTACTTCGGGTCCACGAAGGGTGCCGGTTTCGTGCCGACCGCGGCCCAGAAGCGGTACGGCCTGAGTGCCGGCGGGTTCGGCTACGGGTGGCACGAGAGCGACCCACGATTCGACCTCTCGGCTCCGGGTTACGAGAACGGTCACAACCGGTTCGGTTGGCAGGTCGAGATCGACCCCCAGGACCCCGACGCCAAGCCGGTGAAGCGCACCGCGCTCGGCCGGTTCAAGCACGAAGACATGGCCACCGTCATCGGCCGGGGTAATCGGGCCGTCGCCTACATGGGCGACGACGAACGCTACGACTACATCTACAAGTTCGTGAGCGACATGCCATACCAGTCGTATCTGCGGCAGGGTCTCAGCCCTTTCGACGAGGGGGTCCTCTACGTGGCCCAGTTCCACAGTGATGGTCGAGGCGTCTGGCTCCCGTTGGTCCACGGTTCGGGGCCGCTCACCGCGGCCAACGGATTAAGCGATCAGGGCGATGTCCTCATCAGAGCCCGAATGGCTGCCGACGCGCTCGGTGCGACCCCGATGGATCGGCCCGAGTGGACGACGGTGGCCCCCGACGGTTGTTGCTACGTCACCTGTACCAACAACACCCGGCGAACCGCGGAGCAAGTCGACGCCGCCAACCCGAGAGCGGCGAACAAGTGGGGTCACATCATCCGCTGGCACGACTCCTACGACCACGTGGGCGTCCACTTCACGTGGGACGTGGCGGTCCTCGCTGGTCCGGGCGGCGGGGTCGACGGTTCAACCAATGCTCCGTCCGCCGCGTTCGGATCGCCCGATGGGCTGTGGGCTGATCCTGACGGGCGCCTCTGGATCCAGACCGACGGTGAACAACCGGAGGGA
>JAQCHM010000211.1 GCA_027730885.1 Actinomycetota bacterium
GCGACCGGGATACCGGGAAGCACGGCATCGATGAGAGCTCGCACGTCCCAGCCCTGACGACGGGCATACCAGATGCCGACGCCGACACCGGCCACGAGCCCGCCCGGAATGCCGAGCCCACCCTTCCAGATGTAGAGCGTCTCGATCCACCGGCCCCGATACGCCGTCCAGTCGGTCAGCACGTGGTACGCGCGTGCACCGAGAAGGCCGGCAGGAACGGCACGGGTGGCAATCTCGGCGATGTCGTCGGGGTTGCCACCCCGGGCCGCCCAGCGGCGTCGACCGATTTCGACCGCGGCGACGACGCCCAGCGCGATCATGAGCCCGTACAGACGAAAAGTCAGGGGGCCAAGCTCCAGACGATCGGTCGGCGGAGCGGGAAGCGCGGCCAGCAGACCTGCTTGAACGCTGGAGAGAACAGACACGTGGGTTACCAACCCGCGTGAGCGGGCGTTCCTTCCGTCAGCCGAGTTGTTGGGGTGTCAGGGCGAACAGGTCGTCGGCCCCAGCGGTGACCGCCCCCAGGAGACCGGCCGCAGACGGAAGAATCTGCTCCCCGAAGAATCGGGCCGACACCAGCTTTGCCCGATAGAAGTCCGCGTTGGGTCCGCCGTCGGCCGCCAGCCGATCAGCTGCCACTGCTGCTTTCCCAAGGAGCCCGCCGCAAACGACCGTGCCGACGAGGCGAAGGTAGGGCACCGACGCCGCCAGCACCTGGTTTGGTTCCGAAGCGTGGCCGGCAAGCCAGCCGGTGGCCTCACGGGCGACACCGATCGCCGTGACGAGGTTTTCTCCGAAACCGGCGAGATCGTCGTGCCGCGACAGTTCCTTCGCCGTGACCTCGCACGACGACAGCAACTCGAGGAGCACCTGACCGCCGCGCATCGGCAGTTTCCGCGCGACGAGGTCGGCCGCTTGGATGCCGTTCGTACCCTCGTAGATCGCGGCGATGCGAATGTCTCTGAAGTGCTGGGCGACGCCGGTCTCCTCGACGTACCCCATCCCGCCATGGACCTGCACTGCGAGTGATGTCATCTCGTTGCCGACGTCGGTGCACAACGCCTTCGACAGGGGGATCAGCAGATCGGCCAACTCCTGGTGACGCTGGCGTTCCTCGCCCTCGGCGGCGGTGGCGCGGTCGAGAGCCGCACCGTTGGTGTAGATGAGACAGCGCATGGCGTCGATCCATGCCCGTTGGGTCATGAGCATGCGACGGACGTCAGCGTGCTCGATGATCGGGCTGTTGGTCCCAGGCGCCGCGCCGAGGGCGGTGCCCTGGACTCGGTCCTGGGCGTACTGCAACGCCTGTTGGAACGCTCGTTCGGACAGGGCCAGGCCCTCGAGGCCGACCGACAGCCGAGCGTTGTTCATCATGGTGAACATGTTTCGCATTCCCTGGCCTTCGTCGCCGAGCAGCCAGCCGATGGCACCGCCCTTCTCGCCGTAGCTGAGCACGCAGGTGGGACTGCCGTGAATGCCGAGCTTGTGCTCGATCGACACACAGGTGACGTCATTGCGCTCACCGAGTGAGCCGTCGGAGTTCACCAGGAACTTGGGCACCAGGAACATCGAGATCCCCCGGGTGCCAGGAGGCGCCCCCGGTGTGCGGGCCAGTACCAGATGGAGGATGTTCTCCGAGAGGTCCTGCTCGCCGTAGGTGATGAAGATCTTCTGGCCCGAGATCCGCCACGAACCATCCCCGACCGGTTCGGCCTTGGACGTGAGCGCACCGACGTCGGAGCCCGCATGGGATTCCGTGAGGTTCATCGTGCCCGTCCACTGACCGGTGAGCATCTTGGGCAGGTACATCGCCTTCTGCTCGGCCGAGCCGTGGTGGACGATCGCGTCGATAGCACCTTGGGTCAGCAACGACCAGAGCGAGAACGCCATGTTGGCGCTGGTGAGCATCTCTTGGATGGCCAGCGCGCTGACCCAGGGGAATCCGCCGCCGCCGAAATCTGGATCGAAGGGAATGGCCCCGTAGCCCGCAGCCACCATGAGGTCGTAGGCCTGCTTGAACGGTGCCGGCACGGTGACGCGCCCGTCGTCGTGCCAGACCGCACCTTCTTGATCACCGATCCGGTTGGTGGGGGCGACGACCTCGGCCATGAATCGACCGACTTCTTCGAGCACAAGGTGCACTGTGTCGACGTCGACATGGTTGAACCGCTCGGCTGAAAGCAGCCCGGGCAGGTCGGCGACTTCGTCGAGAACGAACCGAATGTCACGTAGCGGAGGCGTGTAATCAGTCACCCGGTCAAGGTTACCGGACAGCGTGTTAGCAAGGTGTGAGAGCGACCCTTCCGGGGCATTACGGCTAGTTTGGAGCAATGCACAACGCCGATCGGTTCCCGTTCATCCCCGGACAACCGCCACTGACCGTTGTCGACGCCCAGGGAAATCACCTGATCACCCACGATGGCCGCCGCATCCTCGACGGCGCCGGCGGTGCCGCTGTCAACAACATCGGCTACGGACGCCCAGAGATCGCTGAAGCTGCGACGTCGGCGCTGCACGGGTACGTGGTGCCCGTCTTCGCCACGCCGTCGCGCGTCCGCCTCGTCGAGCGCCTGGTCGACCGCTGGCTACCGCCAGGGCTCACACGGGCACTCTTCGTCGGCGGCGGGTCAGAGTCGGTCGACACCGCCATGCGCATCGTTCGCCAGTACCACCTGGCCAAGGGCCATCCCGACAAGTGGCGTGTGGTCGGCCGCAACATCTCCTATCACGGCGCCACCCTCGCGTCTCTGGCCGTGGCCAATCACGACCGCCGGCGCGCCCCATTCGGTCCGCTCCTTCTCGACCTGCCGAAGGTCGATGTCTACGACGCGGATCAGGTCATCAAGACCATCGAAGCCGAGGATCCCGCCACTATCGGAGGACTCATCCTCGAGCCCGTGATCGGCGCGTCGGGCGCCGCGATCGTCGCTCCCGACGACTACTGGCCCAAGCTCCGGGCGTTCTGCAGCGAGCACGACATTCTCCTCATTGCCGACGAAGTCATGTCGGGCGTCGGGCGAACCGGCCGCAAGTTCGGCGTCGACCACTGGTCGATCACGCCCGACCTCCTCGTCGGCTCGAAGGGCCTGGCCGGCGGCTACGCCGCGATCGGAGCCGTCTTCGCCACCGACGCGGTCGTCGCGCCGCTCGTCGACACCAACGTCATGCACTTCACGTTCAGCGGCAATGGCCTCGCGTGTGCCATCGCCGACCGCACGCTGCAGATCCTCGAGGACGAGGACCTCGTCGCTCGGGCCGGGATCATGGGCAGCCGGCTCCGCGCCGCCCTCGACGAGCGCCTGGCCGATCACCCGAACGTTGCCGATGTGCGCGGGCTCGGTCTGCTCCTCGGCGTCGAGCTGGTCAAGGATCGGTCGACGGGCGCGTCCTTCGACGGGTCGTTGACCCCGCTGGTCGTCGAGGAAGCGCTGGCCCGCGACTGCTGGATCTACCCGGCGGGCTCCGGCCCGGTGCCCGACGCCTTGCTCTTCGGTCCCGGGTTCACCATCACCGAGGAGGAAATCGACCAGCTGGCCGACGTCACCCTCGACTCGATCGACGCTGCGCTCACCCGCGTTCGATGACCCGCATTCGATGACTCACGCCCACCATCTGGTGGAGATCGGCCAGGGCGTTTTCGCGTTCCTCAACCCGGAGCGGGGTTTCGGGCACGCCAACGTCGGATTGATCATCGACACTGACGGCCTGACGATCGTCGACTGCTCGGCCACCCCGGCCGAGGGCACCGAGCTACGCGAACGCATTCTCGAACTCACGGCCGCCCTGGCCTTGCCGATCCGGCGGGTCGTCGTCACGTCGAGTCGTATTCCCTTCGCCGGTGGCTCCGACGCGTTTCGCCAGTCCGCGTTCTACGCCAGTGACGAAACCAGCGACGAGCTCGACGAGCCGGTCAACCCGGTCGCGTTGCGCGCCCTGCTCCCCCAGTTCGCCGGCGATTACCACGACGAGTTCGCCACCCGGCCGGCGACCCACACGATCACCGACGAGGCCTGGATCACTGCGGCGGCTCACGGCATCATGCTTCCTGGCGAGTCCTTGGCCAACCTCGTCGTGCATGTCCCGGGCACCGACACCGTGTTCGCCGGCGCGCTGGGCAGCTTCGGCGTCACCCCTCTAGTGCTGGGCGACCCTTTCGCCTGGATGCAATCGCTCGAAGTGCTCGAGGGCCTGGCCCGCACCATCGTTCCCGGTCACGGATCAATCGGCGGCTCACGCGACCTGCGCGAACTCTCCGACTACCTCCACGCCTGCATCGCCGCCGACGGTGACCCCGAAGCCATGGTCGGGGGGCCGTGGGACGGGTGGAGTGACCGACGCTTCGACCCGGTCAACACCGAGCGGGCCGCCCGGTTGGCCCGCGGCGACCACTCGTTCCCCCAGTCGATGCTCGACCTCCTGGGGTTCGGCCGAGCCGACTAGGCGAGCTGCTTCTCGACCTTTGCCATGGCGTCGTCCTCGGACACGTCGAGGGCGAACGACAGCTCGGACACCAGCACCTTGCGGGCCTTGGTGTACATGTTCTTTTCGCCGGCCGACAGGCCTTTGGCCGCGTCACGCAGGGCCAGATTCCTGACCACCTCGGCCACCTGGTAGACGTCGCCCGACTTGAGCTTCTCCTGGTGATTCTTGAACCGACGACTCCAGTTCGCCGGTTCGCGAACGTCCTTCTTGCGCAGCAGCACGAAGAGGTCCTCGACGTCCTCGAGACTGATGGGGGGACGCATGCCGACCTCGTCGACCTTGTCGACCGGCACCCGGACGGTGAGTTCGTCGTGCGCCGTCTTGAGGACGAAGTACTTCTTCTTTTCGCCGTTGAGTTCGATCATCTCGGTTTTCTCGATGATGGCCGCGCCGTGGTGGGGGTAGACAACACGGTCGCCGGTCTTGAACGTCATTTGTGTCCTCGAAGAGTCGATGGCGCTGGCGGGAACCAGAGGGAGCCACTCTCCAGGATGGCACGCTTTACGCGAAATCCAAATCGGGCTCGCTCAACGCTTGACGACGATGGTCTTCGCGACCTTGTCCCACACCGACTGGTTACGGGCATCGGTGAAGATCATGACGAGCGACGCTACGAAGGCAAACAAGTAGATGATGAAGCCCAGGATGGGCACCAGGCCCACGAGCAACAGGGAAGCTCGCCTGAATCCAGTCTTGACATCGGCGGGCGAGCCGTCCTCCTTCAACACGGCTAAACCGAGTACCAGCTTTCCAAGGCTTGCCCCCTTGTTGGCGACGAGGAAGGTCTCGTAGGCCACGATGGAAAGGGTTCCGGCCACCCCTCCGATCAACGGGTGGAAGTAGATGTCAGATGATCCGAGAGTTCCTGATCCTCCGGCGATCGCCAAAGTAAACGCCATGCTCACCAAGATCCAGATGATGATCCAGATGGTGACGTCGATGAAGCGGGCGGCCATGCGCGACCGCGGCGCACCGAGCACAGCGCCGGTCGACGCACCGACGCCATATCCGATCGGGTTCTGCGTCGGGTTTCCGCCACCGGGGGCGGCGATCGGCTGCGGGCCACCCTGCCAACTACTGCCGTCCCAGTAGCGCTGGGTGTTGGCCGGGTCGCCTTGGGCGTAATACCAGCCGGGAGCCGGCTGACCTGGAGTGTCGCTCAACGTGGGAAACCTCTTTGCGTTGCGGGAAACTTCAGAGTAGCCAGCCTCGTTCGGCTGCGGGCTGATGTTCGGTACGGTGGGTCAAATGACGTCGAGCAACGATCGCACGATCCTGGTCACCGGCGGCGCCGGCTACATCGGCAGCCACACCGCGGTCGCTCTCCTCGAACGCGGCTTCGATGTCGTCATCGCCGACAACTTCTGCAACAGCTCCCCTCTGGCCGTCGACGCAGTATCGAGTCTCAGCGGACGGCCGGTGCGCCTGGTCCACGTCGACCTCACCGATCTCGACGCCGTCAACGACCTCTTCACCTCGTGTGCCGTCGACGCGGTCATTCACTACGCGGGGCTGAAGGCGGTCGGCGAGTCGGTCGAAGATCCGCTTCGCTACTACCGGACCAACCTCGTCTCCACCATGAACCTCCTCGAGACCATGGCGGCTCACGAAGTGTTCGAGTTGGTGTTCAGTTCCTCGGCAACGGTCTACGGCGATCCCCAATTTGTGGAGTGATCCGTCGATAGCGACGGTGTCGAGGTCGAGTCCGATGATCCGGTCGAACGCGGCGA
>JAQCHM010000212.1 GCA_027730885.1 Actinomycetota bacterium
AACGCGACACGCACACGAAACTTCCCGAACTCAGAAATTTCTTGGCGAAACAGGCTGACAAGACACTAGCCGCTCGCTGCAGACACCTGGCGTCGATACGCTCGCCATCCGCCGAGGTGGGAGATGTCGATCGCTCCCGCGAGGGCCCGGGGTTCACAGACGAACCCGGTAGCCGCCGTTCCGTCCTCCAGGACGACGGTGCCAAGTGCCAGGGGCGCGGGCACAGTGCCGAGGAACTGTCCCAGTGCGTCGATGGTCAGTCGCCACGTGTCGACCTCGATGCTTGTTCCGCTGAGGTCATGGACCAATCCGGGTTTCGGCGGTTGGGTGTCGGCAAGGGCGTAGAGACGGTAGGTGTCGGCCGTGCGGGTCGTCCGCCCGAACCGGGCTCCGAGGTCGACGAGTTGATGCTCCAACGGCTGACCCTTGAGATGAGCTCCGGCCACGACCAGGGTCACCCAACGGTCAGCGTTCTCGGACAGCCCGGCCCCGGGGGTCTCGCCCATGATGGCGGCGGCTGCGACCAGCAGCGTTGCGTCGTCGAAGGCGGGGCCGTACAGCGTCACCCCGAACGGGACGCCGTTCGACCCGACCGGCCCGGACGGGAGGGAAAGAGCGCACAGGTCGACCAGGTTGGCGAACGTGGTGAATCTCCCGAGCCGAGCGTTTCCGGCGAGCGGCTCGGCCGCGACCTCCGAGATGAGGGCACCGTGGGGGACGGTCGGCAGGAGCAGGACATCGAAGTGTTCGAACTGCGCCTCGGCCGAACGACGCAACTCCGCCAGCCGGTATCGCGCCCGGTGAGCGTCGACGGCGGTGTGGGCCGCCCCGCCTCGAATGATCTGACCGACGATCGGGTCGACCTGATCCAAATGTTGGTCGATGAACTCCCCCACCGCGGCGGTTCGCTCGGCAACGAACGGCCCGCCGTAGAGCAGGTCCCCGGCTTCGAAGAGCGGCATCAGGTCGACGGTGACCAGCTGGTCGACGCAGGCTCGAAACCGTTCGACTGCATCGGCGTAGGCGGCAATCGTGGCCTCGTCGGCTCCCGCGACGCGCAGTGTCGCGGGGTCGGCGATGCCGACGCGAAGCTCGGGCAGGGATCTACCGGACGAGCTCCGTCGCGGGCGGGCCATGGCGTCGCCGGGATCGAACACCGCAGCGACCTCGGTGACCCGCGCGGCGAGGCCGACCTCCCGGGCGAAGATCGAGATGCAGTCGGCCGAGCGGACCGCGGGAACGGAGCCGCTGGTGCTGACCAATCCGAGCGTGGGCTTGAGGCCGACGATCCCGCAGAACGCGGCAGGCACCCGACCCGACCCGGCGGTGTCGGTGCCGAGGGCGAAATCAACCAGGCCGCGGGCGACGGCCACGGCCGAGCCGGAACTGGACCCACCGGGAACGTGGAGCGGGTTGTGAGGATTGCGGGGGACGCCATTCGGCGATCGGGTGCCGACCAAACCCGTCGCGAACTGGTCCATGTTGGTCTTGGCCACCGGTAGGGCGCCGGCCGCCAACAGTCGCTCGACGACGAACGCCGAGCGAGCGGGCTGATAACCGTACGCGGGGCAGCCGGCCGTCGTCTCCATTCCGAGCACGTCGATGTTGTCCTTGACCCCGAACACCAGCCCCCGCAGCGGTACCTCGTCCGCCGGCCGGAGATCGATGTCGCCCGCAAGATCGACCAGGGCCGCTCGCTCGGCGATGGCCAGGAAGATGGCGGGATCATCGAGAGCCTCGAGCCGGTCGAAGAAGGCGACGACGGCGGCCCTGGCGTCATCGCCCTCAGGCACCGATCTGGGCGCGTCGGTCACCCCTGCTCCCCGGAGGCCAACACCCCGAGCAGGGCCGACGAGTGGGCAACGGCCCCGAACACGCCGCCCTGCATCTTGACCATCGCCAGCGCGGCAAGGTAGTTGCCGTAGTCGGTGGCCCCGGTGCAGTCCTCGAGGAGGAGGCACTCGTAGCCCCGGTCGTTGGCGTCGCGCATCGTGGTGTGGACGCACACGTCGGTGGTGATGCCGGTGAAGATCAGGTGGGTGATCCCTCGGTTCCGCAGGATCAACTCGAAGTTGGTCGCGTAAAAGCTGCCCTTGCCCGGCTTGTCGATGATCGGCTCGCCCGCGATGGGATAGACCTCGGGCACGATGTCCCAACCCGGTTCGCCTCGCACGAGAATGCGGCCGCACGGACCGGCGTCGCCAATTCCGGCACCGATCTGCTGCGACCTCCACAGCTTGTTCGGGGGCAGATCCGAGAGATCAGGGACGTGCCCTTCCCTCGTGTGGATGACGTGCATACCCACGGCCCGGGCTGCAGCGAGGACCGCAGCCGCGGGACCGAGGCCGGCCCGAGTGAGATTGAGGTCGTAGCCCATGGCGTCCACGTAGCCGCCGGGACCGCAGAAGTCCGTCTGCCAGTCGATCATGATCAACGCGGTACGCTGCGGATCGATGACCCCGTCGTACGGCCAGTGGTACGGGTCGGCCACGACCGGTCCGAAGCGGGTGTTGGTGACTGCGGTCTTGCTCATCTGATACCTACTTGGGGATGGAGAGGGAAACGGGCGAGAGGAGTTCGAGGGCGAGGACGACATTCCGGGCGCTGCCAACGGCGCCGAAGATGCCGCCGGACATCTCGATGGTCGAGATCGCGGCCGATCGGCAATCCGCATCGACCGTCAGGCAGGCGTCAGCGACGGTGAGGCACTCGTAGCCGGCGTCGTTGGCCGTCCGGATCGTGCTGTGGACGGTCGTCTCGAAGCCTCGACCGAAGACGATCAGCTCGTCGATACCGGCGGCCCGCAACATGACATCGAGGGCGCTGCCGAAGAAGCCGTCGACCCCGGCCGCGTGCACGACCCGTTCGGCGCCGGCCGGGGTCAACTGTCGCGCCGAGTGTCCCGTCGCCGGCGAATGGTCGAGCCGACGATCGGTCCGATGACGGCGGTTGGGCTCGAGGCTCAGGTCATGGTCGATGAGGAAGACCGGGACGTCGACCGAGACAGCAGCCCGCCGTAGACGGCCGATGTTGGCCTCGACTTCTGCATCGGCTGCGATCGGGCCGACGCGGGCGTCGCCCGCGCCGCAAACCACGAGGGCAACCCGGTCCGCTGCCAGTCCTTGGTCGAAGGGCCAGGCGTACGGGGTCGTTCCGGCGACCACGCCAGTCAGTTGCTGGTTCACGAGATGAAGTCCTGGATCAAGTGGGCGAATGCAAGCGGAGCGTCGACCACGACGTGGTGACCGCTCCCGTCGATGACTCGGGCCTCGGCGCCGGCCTGGGCGAGCAGCCGAGCGACGTCGTGGCGCTCGGGAGCGGAACGTGATCCGACGGTGGTCAGATGCCGAGGCTCCAGATCGGTCAGGGCACGTTCTTCCGGGGCGAACGCGGCGAACGCTTCCACTTCGTCGCATACCGTGCGCCAGTGGTCACGGGCCCACGCTGCAGCCTGCTGGTCCTGTGCTTGTAACGAATCCGATCCGTACAGCAGCTGCAGGAAGTGCTCGGCTACCTCGGGCGTTGGTGCCTCGGCCAACGCGGCCCCACCCGCGGCGACGCGGGCGTGCAGGGTCGGCTGGAGGGGGCCGATCAATGGCTCATGGGTCACGACCCCCTCCAGGACCGACGGATGACGCAGCGCCACGGCGAGGCCGAGGGTGGCCCCGCCGCTCACCCCGACCAGGTACACCGGTCGTCCGGCGGCCACCTCGTGGCAGAAGGCAGCCAGCTGGTCGGCCTGGGCCCCGAGGTCGTCAACCGCGGGCCGGCCGGCGTAACCGGGCCTCGTCCAGCACCGGTGCGCCAGCAGGGGAAGCTGGCGACCGATGGGAGCGAAGAGGCCGGGCCACATTCCGACCCCGTGGACGAAGACCAACAGGGCGGGCGCTGCGTCATGGCTCAACCGAGGCTGCCCTCGACTCCGGCGACGAACCACGGCTCGGAGAAGAAGCCATCGAGCTCGACGTAGTCGGGCGACACGCCATCCTCGATACGAACCGTTCCGTCACGGTCTTCGATCGGGCCGTCAAAGACGTTGAAGTCTCCGATCCCGTCGCCGTCCTCGTCGGCTTCGAAGGCGGCGATGGCCTCTTCGAGCTTGGCCTTCAGATCGCTGGTGATCGCCGCACCGAAGGTGGACGGCTGGAAGGCGACGAAGGGAGCCTCGACGTCCCGGTATCCGATGCGGTAGTCGCCGTTGTAGGGGCTGGTGACGAACTCGCCGGCGACCATGGTCTCCACGATGTCGGTGTAGAGGTCCGTCCACGCCCAGTCGGAACCGGTGAGCCACCCGTCGGGCGCCAGCTCGGAGGCGTCGTAGTGATAGCCGACCGAGTAGGCCCCAGCCGCTTCGGCCGTCTCGATGATGGTCTTCGTGCAGTCCTGATGCTGGGTGATCACGTCGGCATCCTGATCGAGGAGCGTCTGGGCGGCCTGAGCCTGCTTCGCTGGATCGCACCAGTCGGCGGTCGAAACCGCGATGACCGACACGTCGGGGTTCACGCTCTGGGCGCCGAGGGTGAAGGCGTTGATGTTCTGGAGGGTCTGCGGGATGGGGAAGGCGTAGACGTAGCCGAGCGTGTTCGTCTCGGTGACCGTTCCCGCCGCGATGCCCGCCACGTAGACGGGCTCGAACACCGACGAGAAGTAGGTGCCGAGGTTGTCGAGCGGTCCGTCCTCCAGAGACGACTCGAGCTGGCCCTGGTGGACCACGCAGACCTCGGGGTGAAGCTTGGCGATTTCGACCGCAGGGCCGAAATGACCGAAGCTCGTCGGGAAGAGGATGGTCGTCCCTTGAGCGATCATGTCCTCCATGACCGGAACGGCGTCCTCAACGGTCTCGGGCACGTTCTCGGCGTGGAGAACCTCCAGACCCGTCGCCTCCCCCATCGCCACCGCGGCCTCGTACGCCGCCTGGTTGTAACCGAAGTCGTCCTTGGGTCCGACGTACAGGAACCCGACCTTGGTCGCTTCCGCTCCACAGGCCTCCCCGGTACCGGTGGTTGCGCCGTCAGCGTCGCTCGTGGCCGCCTCGTCGACTCCAACGGAACCGCTGCTCCCGCACGCGGCGACGCCGAGACCGAGGGCGAGGAGCAAGGCGCCGGCTCTCCTCAATCCGTCAGGCAGGCCGACGCCGTCGTTCCGGCTCACCTTCTGGCCCATGTGCCACTTCCTACCCATGTGCACTGTCATGTGTTTTCATTACCTCCGGTTGGGGGGATTGCTGGGGGATCAGGCGAATCGCCTATCGACGCCGAAGACAGCGTCGAGTGCTTCGGGCGCAGCGTGCTTGCGGCGGCGGCTGAGCAGGGCCAGCACGGCCAGCACCGTCACGTACGGGATGGCGTCGAGCACGAAGATCGAGATCTCGGTGCCCCGCGCCTGCAATTCGAGCTGGAAGGCGACCGCGCCGGAGAACAGGTAGGCGCCGGCGAAGGCGAGGCGCGGGTTCCAGCCGGCGAAGATGACCAGAGCCACGGCGATGAAGCCGCGCCCGGCGATCATGTCCTCCGACCAGGTCTTGGCGAAGGCCGTGGCCAACTGAGCGCCGCCGACTCCGGCCAACGCCCCACCGATGGAGACCGCTATCCACCGGACCCGCTCGGGTGACGTTCCCATGGTCTCGAGCACCAGAGGTCGTTCCCCCGCCGCTCGAATGCGGAGCCCGAGTCCGGTTCGGAACAACAGCCACCAAGCCGCGAAGGGCAGACCGAAGGAGAGATAGGTCAGGGCGTCGTGGTCGAAGAGCAATGATCCGAGAACAGGGAGTTCGGACAACCCGGGGATGGCCAACGCCTCGAGCGGCTCGACTCCCTGCGAAACGTACCCCTGGCCGAAGAGCGAGGTCGCACCGAGGCCGAGGAACGTGACCGCCAAGCCCGTGGCGACCTGGTTGGCCCGACGACGCAGCACCATGAACGCATGCACCCGGGAGAGCAGCCCGCCCGCCACCAGGCCGGCGACCACACCCAGATACGGGTTTCCGGTCTCGATGCCAATGGCATAGGCCGCAAGGGCGCCAGCCAGCATGCTGCCCTCGACACCCAGGTTCAGGACACCCGAACGCTCCGCGATCGTCTCACCGACCGTTGCGAACACAAGCGAGGTACCTCCACGAACGGCACCTACCAGAATCGCTTCGATCATGCTCCGACCTTTCGGTTCCGCAAC
>JAQCHM010000213.1 GCA_027730885.1 Actinomycetota bacterium
GGGCAACGTGGTAGTCCCAGACATCCGGCCCGGCCTCGCGGGTGTCGCGAACGAAGATGGACTGGATCGGGATGGGCGAACTCATGGCCCCCGCGGCCGAGATCGTCAGCGGAAGGTCGAGGTCTTCGAAGTGCGAGCGCCCGTCGTCGCCCGAGTAGATGCGGGTGACGAGCATCGTCAACCGGCAGGAGTCAACGTTGCCCGATTGCCGTCAGCCTGCGCCGGCGCATGGCGTGCGTCATCAGGGCCGAAGATCTTCGTCCAACAGGCAAACTCGAGCACGATCCCGTCGGGGTCACTGAAGTAGACCGAACGGACGAACACGCCGTCATGCATCTCGGCCGCGATGGTCCGTTCGCTGTCGTCGTGGTTGAGCACCGCTCCGAGCTCGACCCCCTTGGCCCTGAGTTTCTCGACGTATTCGTCGAACTTGTCGGCGGGGACGTCGAAGGCGAGGTGGTTCATGGAGCCGTGGGCCGACACGATCTCGCCACGACCCGGCATCTGCGCAGCACCTGAGATGCCGGGGACCGCTTCGGGCGCGTTGGGGAACCAGAAGAAGGCGACCGAGTCGCCGTTGCCGCAGTCGAAGAAGAAATGCTGGGCACCGCCGGGAATCTCGAGGGTCTTGATGAGGGGCATGCCAAGCACGTTGGTGTAGAAGTCGACCGTGCGGGCCATGTCCTTGCAGACCAGGGCGACGTGGTTCACGCCTCCCAGCTGGAACTCGCTGTTTGTTGTTGACATGTCAATGTCCTCCCAGGCCGAACGTCTACCTTGTGACGGCTATCGCATCGTCACGGCCAGTCCTACAGTACGCCAGATGACCAGAGTCCGACAGATTCCCCGCTCCGAGGCACCACCCGCGGTTCTTCCCGTGTACGAACGCCTCTTCGGAGACCGCGACCCGGTTGCCGAACCCGGCACGGCCACCGGCACACCAGGGAACTGGTGGACCGTGTTCGCCCAGACGCCACCGCTGCTCGACCACATGGTTGCCGGGTTCGCCTTGTTCTCCAGCCCGGACCGAGCGCTTCCCGCCGACCTGCGCGAGCTCGCATTGACCCGTACCGGTTTCACCGCCGGCAGCCAATTCGTGTTCAGCCAGCACTGCAAGGCGGCACGTCGCACCGGCATCACCGACGCACAGCTCGAAGCAATCCCGACCTGGCCGCTCTCCGACCTCTTCTCCCCGACCGAGCGGGCCGTACTGGCCTACACCGACGAACTCGTGCTGGCCGACGGCCGCGTGCAGGACGCCACCTTCGAGGCGCTGTCCGCCGCGCTCGGGGAGCCCGCGATCATCGAGCTCACCTACGCCGTCGCCAGCTACCGGCTCCACGCGCTCATCTGTCGCGCCCTTCGTCTCGAGTACGACGACGTCGCCGAACGCATCGTCGAGATCGCCGCGCCGGCGGGCGGTTCCGGCGATGTGATGGGGACCATCTCGATGCGCTGATCGCGCGCTGATGTTACGTCGATGACGATACTCGTTTGGTGAGGCGTAATATCTCCAACTACGATTTTTTGCCATGACTGACGTGGCGAAGCAGGCCGAGATCCCCGCCCGACGATCCGCCGCCAAGCAAGACCCTGCGCCCGAGCACGACGCGTTGGTCGCCAAGATGACCGGCGGCATGACCCGCCGACTTCCTGCCGAGGCGTTGGCCCCGTTCTCGGGATCAGCTCGACTCCGGCCCGATGGTCGACCCGGCGCCGAGTTCCGCGACGAGCTCCGCCGCATCGCCGATTTGCGAAACGTCCTCACCTGCCTGAGCGCGATCGGGCTTCCGGTCTTGTCGGTGGGCGTCGTGATCGCCCTCGATCATTGGTCCGCAATCGCGGCCGGCGTGCTGGTCATGGGGATCTTGCAGAACCGCATGTTCATTCTCCACCACGAGGGCGCCCATCGGCTGCTGTTCAGCAACCGACGAGTCAACGACCTCATCGGCGTGAACCTCTTCGGTTGGCTCGCGTTCGGGACCGGCACCCACGCCTACCGTCGTGGACACGCCAACCATCATCGGGACGAGTTCGGACCCAAGGAGCCCGACTTCATCCTGTACTCGTTCTATCCCGTCAAGCGCAGCTCGCTGCGACGCAAGCTCCTTCGGGACGCCTCCGGTATTTCGGCCTACCGCATCCTGAAGCCCCGGATCACCGGCATCGTCCGCCGCCGCTTCTTCGTCAACAGCGCCCGCTTCTTCGCCGGCCAAGGCGTCGTGCTGGGCCTGTTCGCGGTCGCCGGTCATCCATGGCTGTACCTCTGGCTGTGGGTGCTGCCCTACGCCGTGGTGTACCAGGTGCTCAACCGGCTCCGGGCCATCGCCGAACACGGCGGCATGACCCGGTCCTCGGATCGACGGGCGACCTCCCATCACGTGCGCCAGAGCCTCCTGGCCCGATCCGTCCTGGTGCCCTACGGCGTCGGCTACCACCTCGCCCATCACGTCGACTCCGGCATACCGTTCCGCAACCTGCCGCGGTTGCAGGCCGCTCTCGACGAAGACGGCTACGCCGCTCCCGCTCTGACCTGGCAGTCCTACCCCGCGCTCTGGAAGGCCCTGGCCGCCGGTTGACCCGCCCGCCCCTCTCGGCCCGCAGCGTCATCGCGTCCACGCTCCTCGGCAGCGATCCGCCGCGTCTGGCGGGTCGGCTGCTGGTCGCCATCGGTGAACCGTTCGGCATTCCCCGCGGAACGATGCGCGTCGCCCTGACCCGAATGGTCGACCGGGGCGAGCTGACCAACATCGACGGGACCTACAAACTCAGGGGCGAACTCCTCCAACGAAAGGAAAGGCAGAACCGGACCCGTGCTCCCCGTCACCACCGATGGGATGGTTGGTGGCACTGTGCGATCGTGGTCCCGACCGGGAGCAGATCGGCGGCCGACAGGGCGCGGCTTCGCTCGGCGCTGAGCACCATGGGGTTCGGCGAACAGCGAGAGGGTGTATGGATGCGGCCGGGCGACCAACTCGCCCCCAAGACCGAGTTCGCCGACGAGCAGGTCGAGTGGTATCGACTTGCGCCGTTGGCGATGGGCGACGCCCGGTCGCTCGCCAGGAACCTCTATCTCCTCGATCAATGGGCCGATGATGCCCGCACCCTAACCGCCGAACTGGAGTCGGCAACCGCGCGGCTGCAATCGGCCGGCGACCGGATCGCTCATCCCACGCTGGCCGAGGCCTTCGTCCTCGACGCCGCCGCACGCCGGCTCTTTCTGCACGATCCGCGCCTGCCCACCGAACTCGAGCCCGATGACTGGCCCGCCGACGAGTTGGATCGAGCGTTCAGTCGACTCGACCGCAGCCTCGGCCTGTCCCTGCGAGCCTTCTTCGCCGCCGTTCCCCGTCGCTGACCGGGCGGCCAGCCCAACCAAAACGATGTGTGCCCCCGACCGAGGTCGGGGGCACACATCTCAGGAGTGAGTCTGGACTAGAAGTCCATACCGCCCATGCCGCCCATGTCGGGCATGCCCCCGCCGGCGCCCTTGGGTTCGGGCTTGTCGGTGATCAGCACCTCGGTGGTGAGCAGCAGCGAGACGACCGAAGCCGCGTTCTGCAACGCAGCTCGGGTCACCATGGCCGGGTCGATGACACCGGCCACGACCAGGTCCTCGAACACGCTGGTCGCAGCGTTGTAGCCGATGTTGCCGGTCTCCTCTTCCGCCCGGGACACGATGATGCCGGGCTCCTCGCCGGCGTTGACCACGATCTGGCGGGCCGGCGCGCTGAGCGCCGTCCACACCAGACGAGCACCGGTGGCCTCGTCACGGTCTTTCAGCTTCTTGGCGGCCGCCGCTGCGGCGCTGCGGGCACGCAACAACGCGAGACCGCCGCCGGGGACGACGCCCTCCTCGATGGCCGCCCGTGTGGCCGAGACGGCATCCTCGATGCGGAGCTTCAGTTCCTTCAGTTCGACCTCGGTGGCTGCGCCGACGTTGACCACGGCGACACCGCCGGCCAACTTGGCCAGACGTTCCTGCAGCTTCTCGCGGTCGTAGTCGGAGTCGGTGTTCTCGATCTCGGTGCGGAGCTGGTTCACGCGGGCCTCGACCTCGGCGTTGGTGCCGGCGCCATCGACGATCAGCGTGTTGTCCTTGGTCACGACGATCTTGCGGGCCTGACCCAACAGGTCGAGCGTGACACCGTCGAGCTTCAGGCCGACTTCTTCGCTGATGACCTGGCCGCCGGTCAGGATGGCCATGTCCTGCAGCATCGCCTTGCGACGATCGCCGAATCCGGGGGCCTTGATGGCCACCGAGGAGAAGGTGCCACGGATGCGGTTGACGACGAGGGTCGCCAGCGCTTCGCCTTCGATGTCCTCGGCGATGATGACCAGCGGCTTACCGGTCTGCATGACCTTCTCGAGCACCGGGAGCATGTCCTGGACCGAGCTGATCTTGCCCTGATTGAGCAGGATGTACGGGTTCTCGAGCACAGTTTCCATGCGCTCGGTGTCGGTCACGAAGTAGGGCGAGAGATAGCCCTTATCGAACTGCATGCCTTCGCTGAACTCGAGGTCGAGGCCGAAGGTGTTGGACTCCTCGACGGTGATGACACCGTCCTTGCCGACCTTGTCGAACGCCTGGGCCAGGATCTTGCCGACCTTGCGGTCGCCGGCCGAGATCGACGCGACGTTCTCGATCTGGGACCGATCGTCGACCTCGATCGACTGCTGGCGGATCGACTCGACGGCAGCGGCGACCGCAGCCTCGATGCCCCGCTTGAGCGCCATCGGGTTCGCACCCGCGGCCACGTTGCGGAGGCCTTCCTTGACCATGGCCTGTGCGAGGACCGTGGCGGTGGTGGTGCCGTCGCCGGCAACGTCGTTGGTCTTCGTTGCGACCTGCTTGACGAGCTGGGCCCCCATGTTCTCGAAGGGGTCGTCGACGTCGATTTCCTTGGCGATGGTCACGCCGTCGTTGGTGATGGTGGGGGCGCCCCACTTCTTGTCGAGCACCACGTTGCGACCCTTGGGGCCGAGCGTGACCCGGACAGCATTGGCCAGGCGGTCGACACCGGCCTCGAGCTTGCGGCGGGCGTCGTCTTCGAACAGCAGTTGCTTTGACATCAGAATCCCTTTCGTTGTTCGGTGTCGGTCAGTCGATGATGGCGAGGACGTCACGTGAGCTGAGCACGAGAAGGTCTTCGCCGTTGTTGGTGATTTCGGTGCCGCCGTACTTGGAGTACACGACGGTGTCGCCGACCTTGATGCTCATCGGGATGAGCTCACCGGTCTGCTCGGAGCGCTTGCCCGGTCCGGCGGCGATGACCTCGCCCTGCTGCGGACGGTCCTTGGCCGAGTCGGGGATCACCAGCCCGGACGCGGTCGTGGTGACCGGCTCGTCGGGGCGCACGACCACTCGATCCTCGAGCGGTGCCAGAGTCGTCGTTGGCTTGGTAGCGGCTTTCGTTGCCATAGGTTGGAATCCTCCGGTTTGCGGTTGAGAAGATCTTGAAGTCTATTCACCAAATTTGAAAGATGTTCACGTAAACCGGAGAAGTGTGCATATTCTTGAGGCATGGCAAGACCGCGTATTCGCCATAGCGACGTCGTCGATACCGCAATCGACCTCGTCGACCGCGAGTCCCTTGACAGTCTCTCGTTGGCTGCGGTCGCCAACGTCCTCGGCGTCCGGTCCTCCGCCCTGTACACGCATGTCGATGGCCTCGATGCGCTGCGGTTCGCCGTTGCGGTGCAGGCGATGATCAACCTCACCGAGACCGTCCGCGACGCCGCCCTCGGTCATGCCGGAAACAACGCCTTGTCGGCGGTCGCCTATTCGTACCGCGGGTTCGCGTTCGATCATCCCGGCCAGTACGCAAGCACGCTGTTGCCGCCCCATAAGCTGAATGACGAATTGGTCCAGGCAACCAACGACCTCCTCGATGTCTTCTCCCGCATCATCTCGGCGGGGTGGGGCTTCCAAGGCGATGCGGTGGTCTATGCCGCCCGCACCGCCCGTAGCGCCATTCACGGGTTCGTCGCCCTGGAAGCAGGCCAGGCCTTCACCAGCCCGGCCGACGGCAACGCCAGCTTCAACCACCTGGTCCACACCGTCATCACCGGCCTCA
>JAQCHM010000214.1 GCA_027730885.1 Actinomycetota bacterium
CCCGCCGATCGATCGTCCGTTGCGCGTGGCGTGGAGTCCGACCCTCGGCGACCTGCCGGTCGAGGACGACGTGCTCGCAGCGCTCGCCGGGGTGCCCGGGGTGTGCGCCGATCTCGGTTGGTCGCTGACCGAGACCCAGCCCGACTTCTCCGGAGCCGACGACGTCTTCGCGACGCTTCGTGGCTGGCTGATGGCCCACGGTACGGCCGCGCCGCTGGGCGATCGCTTGCTCCAGATGAAGCAGACCATTCAGATCGAGGCAGCGACCGGGGCCGCTGTGAGCGCCGCTGAGGTGTACGCTGCGCTGGCCCATCTCGGCGTTCTTTGGCGACGGGCCGCGGCCTTTTTCGACGACCATGATCTGCTGCTCTGCCCGGTGAGCCAGGTCTCGCCCTTCCCGGTCGAAACCGAGTACCCGACCGTGGTGGCCGGCCGGCCCATGGGCCGGTACATCGAGTGGATGCAGTCGTGTTCGCGCATCACGGTGCTCGGCAGCCCGGCCGCCTCGGTCCCCGCCGGCTTCACTGCGACCGGCATGCCCACCGGCGTGCAGATCGTCGGCGGACCCAACGCCGACGCCCTCGTCCTGCGAGCCGCCAAGTCGTTCGAGCAGGCGACCGGCGGCCACTACGCCCACCCCCCAACCCTCTAACCCCGGCATCGGGAGTGTGTGGGGGACGTTTTCGGCACCCTGACACTCCCGATCCACGAGCGTTGCCGCAATGGGAGTGTGGGAGTGCCGTTTTCGGCGCCGTGGCACTCCCGATCCGGGGAGGGGCGTTCATCGCGATGTGCTCAATGTCGGGCATGATGGGCCGGTGATCGTGCATCTGATCGACGGAACCTACGAACTCTTCCGCCAGCACTTCGGGCGACCCGGTCACATCAACGCAGCCGGCCACGAAGTCGGCGCCGTTCGGGCGGTGCTTCGCGGGATGCTGTCCTTGTTGGAGGAAGGCGCGACCCACGTGGGAGTAGCCACCGACCATGTCGTCGAGTCGTTCCGCAACGAGCTGTACACCGGGTACAAGACCGGCGAGGGCATGGACCCCGAGATCCTCGCCCAGTTCGGACCGCTGGAGGACGGCCTGCGGGCCTTGGGTTGCGTGACCTTCGCCATGGTCGAGTACGAAGCCGACGACGCACTTGCGGCCGCGGCCGCCCTGGCGGCAGCCGATCCGCGGGTCGACAAGGTGCTGATCTGCACCCCGGACAAGGATCTGGCGCAGTGCGTCACCGCCGGGAGGGTGCTGCAGTTCGACCGTCGGCAACAGAAGATCTTCGACGTCGAGGACGTCGTCGAGAAGTTCGGGGTGCTTCCGGAGTCGATCCCGGACTGGCTCGGCCTCGTCGGCGACACGGCCGATGGGTTCCCTGGGCTACCCGGTTGGGGAGCGAAGTCCGCGGCCGCCGTGCTCGCCCGGTACGTCCACCTCGAGCAAATTCCCCACGCCCCCGGTCAGTGGGACATCACCGTCCGCGGCGGGGCGAAGTTGGCCCGCACGCTGATCGACCAGTTCGAGGAAGCGCTGTTGTTCAGGACGCTCGCTACCCTCGCGCTCGACGTCCCGACGGTCGGCAACGTCGACGAGCTTCGATGGGCCGGACCTACCACCGATCTCGCCGCGGTGGCCAAGACACTCGATGCCCCAGACTTGATGACTCGGGCCAAGGCACTGGAGGCCGCTCGTGCTTCGTGACTATCAGCCCGCTGACTTCGATGAGGTGCTGGAAATCAATCAGAGCAACGTCCCCGAAGTGGGCCCGTTGGACGAGGAGAAGCTTGCCCTCTTCGTTCGGATTTCCCCGTGCTTGAAGGTCATCGAGATCGATGGCGATGTGGTGGGCATGTTGATCGGTCTCACTGAGTCCGACACCGACTACCGAAGCCTGAACTTCGGTTGGTTCCGCGAGCGACTCGACCGTTTCGCGTACATCGATCGCATCGCCTTGGCCGTCGCGGCTCGGGGCCAAGGATGGGGCCCCGCCCTCTATGAGGACTTGGAGTCGTGGGCCCGCAGCATCGATCGACCCGCGATGTGTGCCGAAGTCAACACCCTCCCGCCCAATCCTCGGTCGATGCGGTTCCATCTCCTGAACGGCTTCGAGGAGATCGGCCGCTTCCAGCCCTACGGCCCCGAAGCCGAGGTCGCCATGCTCCGCAAGCCGCTACACCCCACCCCCTGACGCCCCCACAAGACGAACTGCAGTACAGGGACCGAGAAAACCACGGTCTGTGTACTGCAGTTCACTTGGTTGGATTCACTGGGTTGGATTCACTTGGTTGGGTCGGGGCTCAGGAGCTGTTCGCGGAGTTTGAACTTCTGGATCTTGCCCGACGGGGTGCGCGGCATCTCGGCCAACACGTGCAGTCGCTCCGGCCAGAACTGCTTGGCCATGCCGGCCTCGTGGAGGTGTGTCGTCAGATCGGCCAGGGACGGGGCATGGTTGGCGGCGGTGATGACGGCGCACGCCCGCTCGCCGAGGCGATCGTCCGGCAGCCCGACCACCGCGACCTCGACCACCGATGGGTGACGGAGGAGTAGATCCTCGACCTCGGCGACGGGAATGTTCTCTCCGCCCCGAATGATGAGATCCTTCGTCCGTCCCACGATGCGGATACCGCCGTCGGGCCGCAGCCGGGCAACGTCGCCGGTGGCGAACCAGTCGCCGTCGGGTGAGGCCGCGGCGTAGAGATCGTCGCGGAAGAAGTAACCGAGAGCCTGGCTCGGGCCCCGTACTTCCAGGTCACCCGACTGGCCGACCTCCACCGGACGGCCGGTGTCGTCGATGATCCGGATCTCCATCCAGTCGACGACGGTCCCGTCGGAGTCGGACACGAGTTCGACCGGGTCGCCGACACGGGTGGTGGTGACGACCATGTTCTCGGTCATGCCCCACACCGCGATCAACTGAGCGCCGAGGACCTCCGCCGCCTCCTCGACGACCTTGGGGGGAATGGGCGCGCCGCCACAGATGAAGTAGGTGAAGCTGTCGAGGTCGCGGGGCCGTCGGCGTTGAGCGGCGATCATGTCCATGGCGAAGGCGGTCGCCGAAACCGTCCACGTGACGCCCTCGGTCTCGATGGCGTCGAGCAGCTGTTCGGCATCCCACTGGTCCTGGTAGACGACCGTCATGCCCATGCCGAGCGGCTTCATCATGCCGTAGCCGAACCCCGTCTGATGCGCGAGGGTGGACGCCATGAAGCACACGTCGTCGGCGGTTAAGCCGTAGATCTCGTCGATACACCGACCTCCGGAGTGGATGGTGTTGTAGGAGTGCAGGACACCTTTGGGCTCGCCGGTGGTGCCCGACGTGAACTGGATCTGCACCAGATCGTCGGGGCCAGGCGCCCGGGACGCGAGTTCCTGGTCGAGCCCGGCGCGCTGCTCCCATGGATGATCGAGGATCTGGGCCAGGTCGCGCGTGCCCGACGGCAAAGCGACGTCAGACCCCACCGGACCGGTGCGCAGCACGAAGGCGTGCTCGAGGCCCTCGATCGACTCGATCAGATCTGCGGCCATAGATGCGTGATCGTGACCACGGAACACGTCGGGGACGATGAGCGCCCGACTCTCGGTTCGACGCAGTATGAAGTCGAGCTCCCGGTTGCGAAAAATCGGGACCAGCGGGTTGACGACGGCTCCGGCGCGGAGGATGCCGTACACCAATGCGGGGAACTGCCACGTGTTCGGGAGCTGGACCGAGACCACGTCACCGACACCGATGCCCAGGTTGATCAGCGCCGCCGCCACCCGCCGGGTGAGCAGCTCGAGTTCGGCGAAGGTGTGACGATCAGGTTCCGGGTGGCCGCTGCGATAGCTGACCACGGCAGGGGTGTCGGGTCGGGCGTCGGCCTGGATGAGGAGATCATCGATGGCCGTGGTCGAGCGCCACCAATCCCTCCGGTAGTACTCGGTCACGGTGCCGGTGGGGATGACCCGCTGGCCGGGGACGGGCGACGACGCGGTTCGTTCATTCGGTGCCATGATGGGTGACGTTAGTTGGTCGAGCGCGACGCTTCTCAGCCGCCTGACATCGGAAGAGTGTCGTCGGCCGACCACTCCATGAGGCTCCCGTCGTACACCCGCACATCAGTCTTGTCGAACAACGCCAGTGCGAACGCAGGGACGGTCGCGGCGATGGCGCCGCCGCAGTATGTGATCACCGGCCCTCGGTCGAACAGACCTGCCGCCGAGAGGCGCCGGTGAAGCTCGTCGGCGTCAGGGAAGCCCGCCGTCTCGTCGTCGATCAGGGAACGGAACGGAACGTTCTCGGCGCCGATGATGTGACCGCTGCGTGGTCCGTACCCCGGATCGGTGCCGTCGAAACTCGAGGCCGGGAGCGCGTCGATGAGGCATGCGTTGCCGTCACCGATCGCGTCGAGCACGTCCTGCTTCGTGGCCCGTCCCGTTGGGCGGCCGTCGATCACCACCGGCGGTGGAACACTGGTCGTCGGCGCTGACCCCGCGGCGACGGCGTGACCCTCGGCCTGCCACCTTTCGAGGCCACCGCGAAGAATGGCGCAGTCGATGCCCGAGTGGTGGGGCGTCCACCGGGCGGCCGCGCACCACTTCACGACCTCATCACGGTGGTCCCGGTACACACCCACCCGCACCCGGGCCATGAAGTACCGCACGGCCTGGTCCACGACCGAGCGACCCGCTTCGAGGGCTGACACCCGGGCGAGGGATTCACGAACCCGACCGCCGAGGGTGTCCACGGTCGGGGTTTCACCGGCTTCGAGCGCCCCCACCACGTCGACCAGCTCGGCGGTGTCAGCGGCCTGCCATTCGTCCCGAGCGACCCGCAGCGCGGCCCGGTGGCGGTCAGGAAGCATCTCGTACGCTCTAGCGTCAGCCCAGAGCCGGGGCGATGGAACCGATGGGGCGAGCGGCTCTCGTCCCCATCGGTTCGACATCGTCAAGCAGTCGGAACCTCTTCAACCGTCGGGGCCTATGCGGCCGTCGGATCCTCTGCAGCCGTCCGCGCCTTTGCGATGGCGAGGATCATCAGGCCGTACAGCGCCTTCGCCGTGATGTCGGCCACGGTGTAGCCGACCTGGCGCAGGACCTCGAGACCCTCCGAGGACGAATCGAAGACCGGGAAGAGATACGCGATCGGATACACACACCAGGTCACGAGCAGCACCAGGGTAGCGTTCCTGATAGCGCGGGCGACCGGCCCCGTTTCACGAGACGCGGCCGCCCTCAGCTGCCCGTTCAGCTCCCACAGGATGTAGAGGAACGGGATCATCGCCAGCACCCAGAACAGCCACTTCGTGCCATTGTCGGTGGAGATCTCGCCCGGATAGCCCAGCGCGACCATCGCAACGGTGGCGGGAACCAACCGGATCATCAGCTTCTTGCGGAGCTCGTTCGCCACACCGAGCACGATGAGCAGCTCGATGACGAGCAGCGGAACGGTGATGAGCCAGTCCGCATAGCGGTAGCCCTCGTTCAGCTCGCCTTCGGCAAACCCGGACCAGATCCGGAAGTAGTGGTAGCCGGCGATCCCGACGACGACCGCCGACGCGGCGATACCGGATCGGTAGGCCTTGGCCACGCTGTTGATCTGCGTGAGAAAATAGACGAAGGCACCGAGCATGACTGCGGTGCCGAAGGACAGGGCGTTGTAGACGAGTGTGTAGTTGTCGCCCGTCAACATGACTTCATTCATGGTTGAACCTCCTCGATCCGGGACACATAATGACACAACCAAAATCACCGCCGTATGAATTCCTGGTGCCGTCGGTGCGGACCCCGCGACCCTCGGGCAGGAGCGGCGCGAGTGCGAGGAGCGTCAGCGTGCGGGCGTGCAGCACCCGGATCCAGCCACCGCCCTCCGCCGAACCGCGGACGACTAGCCGTCCGTCGCTCGGCGGGTCGACGACGAGACCGGCGCCTGCAGATCGGCAGGCCAGCACTGAATCGCCCTGGGTTCGGTGGAGGCTCGTTCTATTGGTTTCCAAGCTCAGGAGCCTCCAACCGACCCCGGGCGATTCATCACAGTAAACGGACGTTT
>JAQCHM010000215.1 GCA_027730885.1 Actinomycetota bacterium
CCCACGTCGCGCCGCCCGAACGGGCGGCGCTGGCCGAAGTCGCGGCGTGGGGGCTGGTCGACACGTTCCGCGCTCGGTATCCCCAGGCCGGCTTGTTCAGCTACTACGACTACCAGGCCGGCCGTTTCCACAAGCGCCAGGGCATGCGGATCGACTTCGTGTTGGCGTCGTCGACCTTGGCTGCTCGATCGGCCGCCGACCTGGTCGACCGCAACGCCCGTAAGGGCACGAAACCCAGCGACCACGCGCCGGTCATCGCGGTCTACCGCGACCGGGTCGACTGACGTAGCAGGTCGAGCAGCTCGTCGCCGTAGCGGTCGAGCTTGACCGCGCCGACGCCTGGGGTCGCGGCAAGCTGGGCCCGGTTGGCAGGCATGCGCTGGACCAAGGCCCGCAGGGTCTGATCGGTGAAGATCACGAATGCCGGAACGTCGGCGGCTCGGGCCCGGTTGCGGCGCCAGGCCTGCAAGGCCGCCAAGACCTGATCCTCGGGTGTCGTTGCCGGCTCGAACGGGGTTACTGGCCGAGTTGGAGCGGTTTCGGTGCCCAACGCGTGGCGCGATCGCGAGACCTGAGTCTGCCAGTCGACCGACCAACGGCCCCGATCCAGACGTTGGATGGCGGCTTGGAGCGCACCGAGGTGCGGTGAGGGTTGACGTTTCGCTGGTCGGGTCCCGAACGTCCGCTCGGCGGCCCAGGACAGCGAGAGAGTGTGTTCGGCGCGGGTGACCCCGACGTACAGGAGGCGCTGCTCTTCGGCGATCTGCTCGGCCGTTCTGGCGTGGCTGATCGGAACGAAGCCTTGTTCGAGCCCGGCGAGGTAGACGATCGGCCATTCGAGACCCTTGGCGCCGTGGAAGGTGGCCAGCTCGACGGCGTCATGGTCGAGGTGGACGTCGCCGGCGGCGATGGTGGTGACCCAGGCCAGGAGACCGGGCCCGGTGGGCGAGGGGTCGATGGTCAGATAGTCGTGGGCGAGGCGGCTGAGGGCGTCGACGTTCTGGTTGCGTTCGATGTCTGCAGCCGCCAGGTCGTCGGTCTTGGATGCGGCGAGAGCGAGATTTTCGTCGAGCTCGCGCAGCGCGTCGAGCAGGTTGCCGCCAGAACGGCCCAACACCCGGAGCTCGGCCTTGACCTCGGGGGTGGCCAGTGGACCGCTGCCGCCACGTACCCGGGTGGGGACGCCCGCCGTGACCAGCGCCTGCTCGATCGGCACCAGCTGGGCGTTGGTGCGGACCAGAACGGCCTGGTCGGCCCACGGGCGATCGACGGTCTTGGCCGCGCGAATGGCCTCGGCGATGCCTCGGGCCTCGTCGTGATCGGAGGCGTAGGCAGTGATGGTTGGCAACGGGCCGTCGGAACGATTGGCGGTCATCTGGCCGCCCCGCCCCCCGAGCGCTGCGAAGGCGGCGCCCAGGATCTGCGGGGTCGACCGGTAGTTGTCGGTGAGGTCGATGACGGTGGCGTCCGGCTCTCGGCGGGTGAACGTGCGGAGGAGGTTGGGATCCGCCCCGTTCCACCCGTAGATCGCCTGGTTGGGATCGCCGACGACGAAGAGGTCGGAGCTCTGGCCTCGCCAGGCCTTGAGAAGCTCGTGTTGAAGCGGGTTCACATCCTGAAACTCATCGACGTAGAGGTGTCGGTGGCGCCACCGCACGGCCGCGGCGTAGTCGGGGTCGACCAGGAGATCCCGGGCCGCCAGGGCCAGCAGATCGTCGAAGTCGACCACCCGGCGTTGGCGCTTCTCCTGCGCGAACCGGTGGATCAGCTCGGCGAGTTCGGCCGGCGGAAGGGGGCTCGTCCGACCGGCCAGCTCAGCGGCGACCGGGTACTGCTCCGGGCTCACCAGGCGAGCCCGGGCCCACTCGATCTCGCTGACGACATCAAGGGGCTCGACGCCGGGGCGACGACCCATCAGTTGGCTCACGAACCGGTACTTCCGGTCGAGGATCGCGGGAGGAGTGATGCCCCGCTCGGCCCAACGTTGGCGGAGTTGTGTGAGCGCCACCCCGTGGAAGGTGCCGGCGACGACATCGTCGCGAAGGCCGAGGTGCCGGAGACGGGTGCGAAGCTCGGCGGCGGCCTTGCGAGTGAAGGTCAGCGCGAGCACCCGACGGGGGTCCGTGTCGCCGATGACAACCCGGTGGGCAATGCGTCGGGTGAGGACTCGGGTCTTGCCGGAACCGGCGCCCGCCATGACCACCAATGGGCCACCGGTGTGCGTGACCGCGGCATACTGCCGCTCGTTCAAGCCGTCGAGAAGAGACTCCGCATCCACACGATCGACCCTACTCCGGCCCTGTGACGTTCGAGGCAGGCCGTGGGCGCGACGACGGCGCCCACCGCTCGGGCCGTCGAGCGGCGAGCACGCCGCCGAGCGGATTCTCTCGCTCCCGATGTATCCAGGGATGACCGACCTACAGGTCGAGCGGGTGGCCGAGGTCCTGGCCGAGGCGGTCACCAGGCACTCAGGCGGTCGGCGAACGCCGGCCGCCGTCAGACCTGGACGGATGTCATCGCTCGAGCTGCGGCCCGAAGTCCCTGGACGATCTGCTCGTTCAGCGAACCGCCGTCGACCACCAGGATCTCGACAATCCACTCTGCCGGACAGGTCTGGGCCTGTACGCCGCTCGCGCACGCCCCGATGTGGTCGATCTCGTTCAGCATGGGAATGACGACCCCGACGGCGATCTCGGTCATGTTGTTCAATCGGCCGGGCGCCCTATGGAGTTGAGCTCACCCGGCTGCCGGCGATCTCCACTAATCTGTCGCCCGTGGCCCACGAACTCCGCCCCGACGAGAAGATCGTCCTCGACCTCCGTCCGCACTGGTGGTTCTTCGCCAAGCAGACGCTCGCACTGGTGGTTGCCATCGGTCTCGGTGTACTCGTCCTGGCGTTCGACGCTCCCAGTTTCCTCAACCTGGTGGTCGGTGCCCTGGTCCTGGCGGCCGTGTTGTGGTTCGCCGTGCGCTTCCTCGCGTGGATGACCACCAATTTTATCCTGACCACCGATCGTTTGGTGAGTCGCGACGGCATCCTGTCGCGGTCGGGCATCGAGATCCCACTCGAGCGGGTCAACACGGTGTTCTTCAACCAGAACCTGTTCGAACGCATCATCCGCTCGGGAGACCTGGTCATCGAGTCGGCCGGTGAAATGGGCAACAGCCACTTCACCGACATCCGGCGCCCGCTCGACGTGCAGGCCGAGATCTACAACCAGATGGAATCCAACGAGAACCGTAAGTTCGACCGGGTGGGGCAGAGTCTTGCGGCCCAGGGGGCGTTCGCCGGTGCGAGCCCGTCGATTCCCGACCAGATTCGCCAACTCGACGAGTTGCGCCGCCAGGGCGTCCTCACCAACGCCGAGTTCGACGCCAAGAAGGTCGAACTCCTGGGTCGGCTGTGATTCGCGAGTCCCTCGTCAGCCTCGTCCCCTCGTTCACCGAGACGCTGCGCGCTTGGGGCGTGGAGCCCCTCGCTTGCACCCGGTACTGCGAGCAGCCCGACCTGCCAACGGTCGGGGGCACGAAGAACCCCGACATCGAGGCGATCGTCGCCCTCCGACCCTCGCTGGTGTTGTTGGACAAGGAGGAGAACCGCCGCGAGGACGCCGAGGAGCTCCTGGCCCGCGGCGTCGAGGTGTTCGTCAGCGACGTTCGAGACGTCACCCAGGTCAAGGGCGAACTCGATCGGCTGGCAGCCTTCATCGGTTTGCCCCCTCAAACCTCCGACTGGCCGCCGATCCCCCGGCCTGGTGAGGTGCCGTTCGCCCGGCGGGCTTTCGTCCCCATCTGGCGCCGGCCCTGGATGAGCATCGGCCCACAGACGTACGGTTCGACGCTGCTGGCCGCGCTCGGCATCGGAAACGTCATCGCCGAGGCATCGGGCAAGACGGGCGATTATCCTGAGCTCACACTCGACGAGATCGCGAGCCTCGATCCGGATGTGATCCTCGTGCCCTCGGAGCCCTACGACTTCGAACCCGAGCACCTGGTTCCGTTGGCCGCCATCGCCCCGGTCGTGCGGGTCGACGGTCAAGATCTCTTCTGGTGGGGAACCCGCACGCCGGCGGCGCTGGCCCGGCTCCATCTACAAGTCAACGCCCCCACCACCCCCGATCTGTAAGACCAGCGCCCCCGCTGAGGGGGCGCCCCGCTTGCAGATCAGGGCTGGGGTGCGATGAGCGTGCAGAACGGGTCAGAGGTTGGCGATGGCGTCCGCGATGGCGAGGGTGCGACGGGCGTTGTCGACGTGGAGATTCTCGATCATGCGCCCATCGACGGTGACCACGCCACGACCGTCGGCTTCGGCCTCGGTGAACGCGTCGATGACCTTTCGTGCGTCCTCGATGTCCTTCTCGCTGGGCGCCCACACGCCGTTGGTCGGGTCGACCTGGCCGGGGTGGATGAGGGTCTTGCCGTCGAACCCCAACTGGAATCCCTGGGTTGCTTCGGCGGCGAAACCGTCAGCATCCTGGACGTTGTTGTACACGCCGTCGAGGATGACCTTGCCCACCTCGCGGGCGGCCAGGATCGAGGCTGCGAGATGAGGAATCAGGCCGGCCCGGCCCGGCACCAGTGGGAGCCGCAGTTCCTTGGCGAGATCGTTGGTGCCCATGACGAGCACGGCGACCCTGGGGTGGGCGGCGATGGCGCGCACGTCGAGGATCGCAGTTGGCGTCTCGACCATGGCCCAGATGCGAAGCGTCGCCGGGGCACCCGCGGCGCTCAGGCGGGCGTCGATGTCGTCGAGGTACGCGACGCTCGACACCTTGGGGATCACCACCGCGGCCGGTCCGGAACCGGCGACACTCGCGGCACCGACCGCGGCCAGGTCGTCTGCACCCCAGGGCGTGTCGAGACCGTTGCAGCGGATGGTGAGCTCTCGGTTCCCGTACTCGCCGGAGGTTGCCGCTGCGATCGCTTGACCGCGGGCCACCTCCTTCGCGTCGGGCGCGACAGCATCCTCGAGATCGAAGATGATGGCGTCGGCCGGAATGGACTTGGCCTTCTCGAGCGCCCGTTCGTTGGCCGCGGGCATGTAGAGCACGCTGCGCCGAGGACGCAGGTCGGATGGGCTGCCGTTGGATGGTTCGCTGGACATTGGTGACTCCTCAGAATCCGTAGGAGGCGGCGAGTGCTGTGTCGCGCGCCGCGAGACTCCGGGCCAACGCGACGACGACGTGGTGCTGTTTGACCGATGCGTCGTCCTCCATCTTCCCGTCGATCATCAGCGCACCACTGCCGTCGCCCATGGCCTCGATGACCCGAAGGGAAGCCGCAACGTCCTGGGGTCGGGGGCTGAAGACCCGCTTGGCGATGTCGATCTGGACCGGATGCAGGCTCCAGGCTCCGACGCAGCCGAGTAGGTAGGCGTTGCGGAACTGGTCCTCGCAGGCGACGGTGTCCTTGATGTCACCGAAGGGTCCGTAGAACGGGAGGATGCCGTTGGCGACGCAGGCGTCGACCATGCGGGCAATGGTGTAGTGCCAGAGGTCTTGCTGGTAAATGGTCCGCTGGCCGTGGATGTCGGCATCGTCGGTCCCGGCGTTGGCCGGATCGGCCCGTACGAGATAGTCGGGGTGGCCGCCGCCGACACGGGTGGTCTTCATTCGCCGGTTCGCCGCCAGGTCGGCCGGCCCGAGCGAGAGACCTTGCATGCGGGGTGAGGCCGCGCAGATCTCTTCGACGTTGGCCACGCCCCGAGCCGTCTCCAGAATGGCGTGGACGAGCAGCGGCGTGGTCAGCCCGGCCCGTGCCTCGAGCTGGGCCAGCAGGCGGTCGACGTAGTGAATGTCCTCGGGCCCTTCGACCTTGGGCACCATGATGACATCGAGCTTGTCGCCGATCTCGGTGACCAGAGTGGTCAGATCGTCGAGGATCCAAGGCGAGTCGAGACTGTTGATGCGGGTCCAGAACTGGGTGGATCCGAAGTCGACCGTCCTGCCCACCTCGACCAGGCCGTTGCGGGCGGCCGTTTTGTTGTCGACGAGGATGGCGTCCTCGAGGTTGCCGAGGAT
>JAQCHM010000216.1 GCA_027730885.1 Actinomycetota bacterium
CGGGTACCGCCGGGTACCCTCGCAGCCGTGATACGTGACGAGCTTCTGACCGCGGTGCAGGCGGCCCTTTCTTCTCTCGGGGTCGAACGCGTCCCGGACTCGGTCGCCGTCGAACGGCCCGCAAACCGCGAACACGGCGACTGGTCGACCAACGCGGCGCTGGTCTGCTCGAAGATCGCCGGTCGGAATCCTCGTGAACTCGGTCAGGCGTTGATCGATCACCTGACCGACCACCGGCTGCCGCATGTCGAGTCACTCGAGATCGCGGGCCCCGGGTTCGTCAACTTCCGGCTGGCCAACACCTGGCTGCACGATGTCCTGGTTGCCGTCATCGACCAGGGCGAGGCCGAGTTCGGTCGAAGCTCGATGGGTGCCGGACAACGGGTCAACGTCGAGTTCGTCTCGGCCAACCCCACCGGACCTCTCCACGCCGGTCACGGTCGTTGGGCCGCGTACGGCGATTCGCTCTGCCGACTGCTCGTACGCTGCGGGTATGCCCCGCACGCCGAGACCTACGTGAACGATCGGGGGGTTCAGATCGGTCTGTTCGGCCGGTCGCTAGCCGCCCGCAAGGCGGGCGAGGAGCCGCCCGCTGACGGTTATCTCGGCGAGTACATCACCGAATGGGCGTCCGAGATGCCCGATGGCGCCGATCCCGCCGAATGGGGCCTGCAACGAGCGCTCGACGATCAACGCCGGGCGCTCGAATCCATGCACGTCCACTTCGACACCTGGTCGAGCGAGCGGGCCTCGGTCGAGGCCGGGTACATGGACAGCGCGCTCGAGCGCCTGCGCACCGCGGGACACATCTTCCAGGAGGGCGGAGCGACCTGGTTGCGCACCACCACGTTCGGTGATGACAAGGACCGCGTGCTCATCAAGAGCGACGGCGAACCCACCTACCTGCTGCCCGACATCGGGTACCACGAGAGCAAGTACGAACGCGGCGAACGCATCATCGACATCCTCGGGGCCGACCACCACGGCTACACGCCCCGCATGCGCGCCGCTCTCGTTGGACTGGGTCACCCCGCCGACAGTTACGAGGTCATCATCGGTCAGAACGTCAAGCTGCTGCGCGACGGCCAGGAGCTGAAGCTTTCCAAGCGCGCCGGCACCATGATCGAGATCGGCGAACTGATCGACGACGTGGGACCCGACGTCGCCCGGTTCGCGTACCTGCTCCAGTCGATCGACACGTCGCAAACCATCGACATCGACGTTCTCCGGGCCCAGGCCTCGGAAAATCCGGTCTTCTACGTCCAATATGCGCACGCTCGCGTTCACTCCATAGGCCGCGAAGCGGCCAAGCGAAACATCACTCGGGGCGCGCTCGATCAGACCGATCTCGGGGCGCTGGGTCATGAGCGGGAGCTCGAGCTTCTGCGGGTCCTGTCCACCCTGCCCGAGATCACCGAGCTGGCGTGCAACGATCGAGCACCTCACAAGATGGCCAACTGGGTGCGCGAGTTGGCTGCCGCGTTCCATGGCTTCTACCGCGACTGTCCCATCCTCCGCGACGACGTAGAGCCGGCCACCGCGCAGGCGAGGCTGTGGCTCGTCGAAGCAACGCGGATCGGCTTGTCGATCGGTCTCGACCTCCTGGGAGTGAACGCACCGGAGGAGATGTGATCGAGTCAACCTCGCCATTGCCGTGGCACGTCCTGCCCGACAACGCCACCATTGGGAACGACGGACAGCTGATGATCGGCGGTTGCGACACCCTCGAGCTGGCGGCCGAGTTCGGGACGCCGGTGTTCGTGTACGACGAAGACCACCTTCGGTCTCGTTGCCGCGAAGCCGTTGCCGCCTTCGGACGCAACGCCACTTATGCATCGAAGGCCTTTCTGTGCACCTCGATGGCCCACCTCGCTCACGATGAAGGGATGGGTATCGATGTGGCGACCGGAGGCGAACTTCACGTGGCACTCGCGGCCGGTGTCCCCGCCGATGCCATCGTGTTCCACGGCAACAACAAGTCGATCGAAGAACTTACGGCCGGCCTCGACGTCGGCGTCGGCCGCATCGTCGTCGACTCCGACGCCGAACTCGATCGCATCGACTCCTTGGTTGCGAACGGTGCCAGGGTCCCGTCGGTCCTGCTGCGGGTCACGCCCGGTGTCGAAGCCCACACCCACGACTTCATCTCCACCGGCCAGGACGACTCCAAGTTCGGGTTCACGGTCTCGACCGGGGCCGCGGCGCGGGCGGTCGAGCGCGCCTCGGCGTCGAGGTCCGTCAACCTGGTCGGCCTCCACGCCCACATCGGCTCACAGGTCTTCCGCGCCCAGTCCTTCGCCGAGGCGTTGGCGGTACTCGGCGAGTTCGCCAGACCGTACGAATTGCCCGAACTGGTCATCGGCGGTGGTCTTGGCGTCGCCTACGTCGAAGGCGAGGAGGCGCCGACCATCGCGCAATGGGCCCGCATCCTCAAGGAAGCGGCGGCCGACGCGGGAATCACCGCGACCCTCGGTATCGAGCCAGGCCGGTCCATCGTCGCGGCCGCGGCGATCACGCTCTACACGGTCGGCACCATCAAGGCTCTGCCCGACATTCGCACCTATGTCTCGGTCGACGGCGGAATGTCGGACAACCCGCGACCGGTGCTCTACGGATCGGGCTACGAGGCCTTCCTGCCCCGGTCTGTAGCTGCACCTCGCCCGTTCGCGGCCCGCATCGTCGGCAAGCACTGCGAGTCGGGCGACATCCTCGTTCGCGAGGGTCGCCTGCCTGACGACGTTGCGGTTGGTGACATCCTCGCCACCCCGGTGACCGGCGCCTACGGCCACTCGATGGGCTCGAACTACAACAAGGTGTTGCGACCGCCCGTGGTGTTCTGCTCCGGGGGCGATGCTCGTCTCGTCGTCCGACGTGAAACCCATGACGACTTACTGCTCACAGACCTAGGGTGGGAACCATGACCTCCACGCCTATCAACATCGGTCTCCTGGGCTGCGGAAGTGTGGGCGGAGCGCTGGTCGAACTCATCGCTGAACGGGCCGACGCCATCGAGGAAACGACCGGTCTGCGCCTGGTCATCGGCGCAGTGGCTGTCCGAAACGCGTCGAAGAGCCGGACCTCGGTCGACGAATCGCTGCTCACGACCGACGCCCGAGCGGTCGTCAGCGACCCGGCCATTGACGTCGTCGTCGAAGTGATCGGCGGCATCGAGCCGGCGCGCGAGCTGATTCTCGAAGCCATGAAGAACGGCAAGCCGGTGGTCACCGCCAACAAGGAACTTTTGGCCAACTGCGGTTCCGAGCTGTACGGCGCGGCCGCCGCATCGGGCATCGACCTCCTGTTCGAAGCGGCCGCGGCGGGCGCCATCCCCATCATCCGACCGCTGAGGGAGTCGCTGCTCGGCGAGGATCTGCGCCGGATCATGGGCATCGTCAACGGGACCACGAACTACATCCTCACCAAGATGGCCGAGGATGGTGCCGAGTACGCCGACGCCCTCAGCGACGCCCAGCGTCTCGGCTATGCCGAACGCGACCCGACGGCCGACGTCGAGGGCTTCGATGCCGGTGCCAAGGCGGCCATCATGGCCTCGCTGGCCTTCGGGGTTCGGGTGGTGGCCGGCGACGTCTACCACGAGGGCATCTCCGAGGTCTCCCAGGCCGACATCGCCTTCGCACGGCGTCTCGGCTACGAGATCAAGCTGCTCACCATCGCCGAGGTGTTCGGATCCGGACCCGACCGCGAAATTGGCGTTCGAGTACACCCCGCGATGGTGCCCGAAGATCACCCGCTTGCATCGGTACGCGACAGCTTCAATGCGGTCTTCCTCGAAGGCACCGCGGCCGGCCAGCTGATGTTCTACGGCCGGGGTGCCGGTGGTCGCCCGACAGCCAGCGCCGTCCTTGGCGACCTGATCGACGCGGCGTTGAACCTGGGGCAGCATTCACATCGACGAGTTCCCGGCGGCGGAACGTCGGCGAAGATCCGACCCATCGATCAACTCGAGACGGCCTACTACCTCAATCTCGAGGTCGCCGATTCGCCCGGTGTACTGGCCGAAGTAGCCGGCGTCTTCGGCCGACACGGCGTTTCCATCCGATCGATGGAGCAGGAGGGATTGGGCGTCGAAGCTCGCCTGGTCTTCATCACCCACCTGGCCACCGAACGGGACCTGCAGGCGACGGTCGCCGAGTTCCGATCGCTCCCCGTCGTCACCGGCGTGCGCAGTCTGATGCGCGTCATCGGCGAGTAGCCGAGGCCGCAGTGACCGAGCCGATGACGTACTGCTCGACCAGGGGGCAGGCGCCGGATCTCGCTTTCGCCGACGCTCTGCTCACCGGGCTCGCGACCGACGGCGGACTCTATTGCCCGCGTTCGATTCCCGAACTCCCCGAGCAGATACCGGGCGACTACGCCGACGCGGCCAACGCCATCATGTGGCCCTTCGTCGCCGGCTCGATCGAGCCCGAGATGTTCGCCGCTATCGTTGCCGAGAGTTACCGGTTCTTCCGGCATCCGGAGGTCTGCCCGGTCGTCGCGCTCGGCGACAACCACTTCCTCCTCGATCTCACCCAAGGCCCGACGTTGGCCTTCAAGGACGTGGCCCTGCAACTCGTGGGGCGACTGCTCGATCACGAACTCGAACGTCGGGGAGATCGAGTGACGGTGCTCGGAGCGACATCGGGGGACACCGGCTCGGCGGCCATCGAGGCGCTCCAAGGTCGGCAGAACATCGACGTCGTCATCCTGCATCCACGCGGGCGGGTATCGGACGTCCAGCGCAAGCAGATGACCACGGTCGACGCCCCCAATGTGCTCAACGTCGCGGTCGAAGGCACGTTCGACGACTGTCAGGATCTGGTCAAGGCCGCGTTCGGCGACTCTGAGCTGCGGCAGCGACACGGCCTCGCAGCCGTCAACTCCATCAACTGGGCTCGGGTCATGGCCCAGATCGTCTACTACGTCACCGCTGCCAGGAAGGTCCGCCCCGACGGCGGACCGGTGTCGTTCTGTGTACCCACCGGCAACTTCGGCAACGCGTTGGCCGGTTGGTACGCCAAGCGGATGGGCCTCGCCGTCGAACAGCTGGTCGTTGCCAGCAACCGGAACGATGTCCTCACTCGCTTCTTCGAGACCGGATCGCTCACGAGTCGCTCGGTCGAACCTTCACTCAGCCCCAGCATGGACATCCAGGTCTCGTCCAACTTCGAGCGCCTGCTCTGGGAGTCGAGCGGTCGTGACGGCCTTGCCGTGGCCGCACTGCTCGACGGTTTCCGCTCGAGCGGGAACGCCGAGGTCCCGGCCGCGTGGACCGCCTCGATCCGGGCAGAGTTCGAAGGCGGGCGTCTCGACGACGACGGCACGCTGGCCGAGATGGCCGGCCTTCACGACCACCTCGGCCTGTTGGTCGACCCCCATACCGCCGTGGGAACCAAGGTCGCCCGGGATCTCCGGCGTTCCGCCGACGTCCCGATGATCACGCTGGCAACGGCCCATCCGGCCAAGTTCCCCGACGCATTGCAACAGGCGACAGGGGTGCGCCCGCCCCTGCCGGCGTTCCTGTCCGAGCTGTTCGACCGCCCCGAACACCTCATCCAGGCCGAGAACTCGCTCGACGCCATCCGCTCGATCCTCGAGTCCCGCTGACCCACGCCCATCCGAGTCGTTCTGCAGTACAGGGACCGGCAAAACACCGGCGCCAGTACTGCAGATGGCGAGACTGCCGGTGGCCGGGTGGGGTTTGGTTGCGGCGACGGCTAGTCTGAGCCGAGGTTGGCTTCGAGGGTTGGAGCATGGGCCCGGCCGGCGTCTCGTCGGCGGCACCTTCTCATGCTTGTTCATGGCCCAGCCACCGTCCGTCCGGCGCGAAATGTCCGGCACGGTGACAATCACCAGGAGTGGTTTCGTGAGCGACCAGGCGATCGCCGAGCGCGTCGAGTTGGACAAGAAGGACAAGACCGAGTTGGCGACCATCGTCTCGGCCCTCGGCGGCAAGCCGAGCGCCCGGATGAAGAAGTCCGACCTGATCGACGCCATCCTCGAGCTGTCGGGCGTCGTC
>JAQCHM010000217.1 GCA_027730885.1 Actinomycetota bacterium
AGGTGCCGGGCACCTCACGGCCGTCGGGTGTCTGATGCAGGTAGGTTCGTGAGGTCGAGAAGCCCAGCGCCCCACCCTGCAAGGCCTCCTCGACGAGGGCGCACATCTTGGCGATGTCCTCGGCGTCGGCGTGGTGCTGGTCGATGGCCCGATCGCCCATCGCGGCGACCCGCACCGAGCAGTGCCCAACCATCCCTCCGACGTTGATGCCCTTGGGCATGCGGGCGTAGCTGTCGAGGTACTCGGTATAGGTCTCCCAGTCCCATGGAAGCCCTTCCATGATCGCGTTCGCCGGGATGTCCTCGACCGATTCCATCATCTCCGCCAGCTGTTGACGGTCCTCGGGCTTGCAGGGGGCGAAGGTGACGCCGCAGTTACCCATGACCGCGGTCGTGACCCCATGCCAGCACGAGACGGTGCCGACGGGATCCCACGCCAGCTGGGCGTCGAGGTGGGTGTGGATGTCGACGAAGCCCGGAAGCACCAATCTGCCGGTCGCGTCATGGGTCTGGGTGGCCTCGCCGGGGCAGTCGCCGATGGCGACGATCCGGTCGCCGACGATGGCGACATCTGCTTGTCGGGCCGGTGCGCCGGTGCCGTCGACGACGGTGCCGCCTCGGATGAGTAGGTCGTAGTTCATGGTTCTCCTTGGTTGCTCGTTCGATGGAGCTTCAGTCCTCATACAAGGTTACTACCGGGCGGCGCCGGGAACCTGACTACGGTTCTGGTCATGCCTTCCTCTTTTGCTCTCGACGAACTCGGTCCGGCCGCCACCGACTGCTACATCGCCTCCGGGATGTCGCCCGACGATGCGGCCAAGGTCGTCGACAACCAGCTCTGGGCCGATCTGCGAGGAGTGGACACACACGGGCTGTGGCGGCTGCCGTGGTACGTCGGTTGGTTCCGTGACGGCACCACCGATCCCACGGCTCATCTCACCGTGGTGCACGAAACGGCCTCGAGCCTCGCGGCCGACGGCAACTCCGGGTTGGGTCAGCTGGTCATCACCCAACTGATCGAGCGGCTCATCGCCAAGGCCAACGACAGCGGCGTCGTGGTCGGCACCATCCGGGACTCGAACGATTGGGGCTGCGGGGCCTACTACCCCTACAAGGCGGCCGAAGCGGGATTTCTGTGCATCGCAACGACCACCTCGGTTCCGAACCTGGCGCCCTTCGGAAGCCGTCGCCGCCTCTTCGGCAACAACCCGATGGTGTTCACCGTGCCCCGTCGAGACGAGCGCCCGCTCGTGCTCGATTTCGCGCTGACCCCGGTGGCGTTGGGCAAGGTCATGCGGGCCCGCGACGAGGGCACCAGTCTGCCGCTCGACTGGGGGTTCCGGGACAACGAAGGTCAACCGACCACCGATCCAGCGGTGGCCTTGGAGGGCGTGATTCCGGCTATCGGAGGCTACAAGGGGACGGGCTTGGCCATGATGACCAACGTGCTCGCGGGAATCCTCTCGGGATCGTCCCACTCGACCGGTGTTCGGATCGGGCATCGCGGGCAGTTCTTCGTTCTGCTCGACCCGGGTCTGTTCGGCGGGCGCGAGCGTTTCTTCGACGAGATCGAGGACATGGTCGGCCAGATTCGCCGAGCCGGGGAGGAGGACGCGCTTCCCGGTTCCACGGTCTACCTCCCGGGTGAGATCGAGGAGCAGACGATGGCCGCCCGCCGAGCCGCTGGTCGGGTCACCTACCCCGACTCGGTCGTCGAGCAGATCCGTACCATCGCGTCGGATCTGGGCGTCGCTTTCCCCGACGGTGTGTCGGTGTGACAGGCTCGTTGACGGATCCAGCTTGAGAGAACGAGGAAGATCATGGACTTCGACTACAGCCCGAAGGTACTCGAGAACAAAGCAAGGCTCGAGGCGTTCATGGACGAGTACGTCTATCCCGCGGAGCGGCAATACCACGACTTCGTGATGGATCAGAAGAACCTCTGGAAGCAGCCGCCGATCGTGGAGGAGCTGAAGGCCAAGGCGAAGGAGGCGGGCATCTGGAACTGGTTCCTGCCGGCCGAGTACGGCGAATTCAGCCCCGGCTTCACCAACCTCGAGTTCGCGCCGCTGGCCGAGGTGATGGGCCGGGTTCCTTGGTCATTCGAGGTCTTCAACTGTTCGGCGCCGGACCGCGGGAACATGGAGGTGCTGGCCAGATTCGGCAGCCGCGAGCAGCAGGACCAATGGCTCCGGCCGCTGCTCGAGGGTCGAATCCGCTCTACGTACGCCATGACCGAACCTCAGGTGGCATCGTCCGACGCGACCAACATGCAGCTGACGATCAAGCGCGAAGGCGACCAGTACGTATTGAACGGGCGGAAGTGGTGGAGCAGCAACATCATGCACCCTCACAACGAAGTTCTCGTCACGATGGGTGTCACCAACCCCGACGCCCCACGGCACCAGCAACACTCGATGGTGCTCGTACCCCGCGACAGCGAAGGCCTCGAAGTCGTCCGTGCCGTCGAGGTGTTCGGCAACTACCACTCGCCGGCCGGCCACGGCGAGCTGGCGTTCAACAACGTGCGGGTGCCGGTCGAGAACATCATTCTCGGCGAAGGTCAGGGGTTCACCATCGCCCAGGGTCGCCTGGGCCCTGGTCGTTTCCAGTACGCGATGACCAACGTCGGCATGGCCCAGCGCATGCTGGACCTCGTATGTGCCCGGGCTGATCAGCGCGAACCGTTCGGGAAGAAGATCTCCGAGCAATCATCGGTCCGCCAGGACATCGCGCGAGCGCGCTGCCAGATCGAACAGGCCCGACTCCTCGTTCTGAAGGCCGCGGCCGAGATGGACAAGTCGGGGGCCAAGGGCGCCCGCGATTACATCTCCATGGTGAAGATCATCGGCCCGAAGCTGGCCCACGACGTTGCCGAACGGGCGATGCAGATCTTCGGCGGCAAGGGCGTCAGCGGCGACACACCGATTGCCGACATGTACGTGCTCGGGCGACTCATGCGCATCGCCGACGGACCCGACGAGGTGCACATGAACCAGTTGGCCAAGTTGACCATGGCCCAGGCCGAGATCGAGCGTTTGGCCGGCCGGGGTGGCATCGCGTGGTACGGCGACTGAGCAATCGGTGAACACCCGCGTTCTGCTGGCGCGCCGGCCCCAGGGCCCAATCACCACCGACCTCTTCGTTTTCGACCAGGCGCCGGTACCCGAACCCGGACCGGGCGATGTTCTGGTCCGTAACATCTACCTGTCCTGCGATCCGTACCTGGTGGGCCGGATCCAGTCGGTATTCCCGCTGGGTGAGCCGGTCGCGGTTCGAGCGGTCGGGGTCATCGCACGATCCGAGAACCCAGCGTGGCTCGAGGGAACGATCGTGTGGGGCTTCCTCGCCTGGGAGGAGTACACCCTCGTCCCGGGCGGCCGGGGGCTCACCGCAGTCGATCCCACTTTGGGGCCCATCTCCTCGGCGATCTCCGTCCTGGGGATGCCGGGCCTCACCGCCTACGTCGGCACCCTCGAGCTGGGTCAGCCGAAGCCGGGCGAGACCTTCTACGTCTCGTCGGCTGCCGGAGCGGTCGGGTCGCTCGCCGGCCAGCTCGCCCGGCTCGCCGGAGCCCGGGTCGTTGGCAGCGCGGGATCACCGGCCAAATGCGCCCACGTGATCGACAAGCTGGGCTTCGACGCCTGCTTCGATCACCGGGCCGTGTCCTCAGTGGGCGAGGGGCTCGATCAGCACTGCCCGGAAGGCGTTGACGTGTATTTCGACAACGTGGGCGGCGAGACCCTCGACGCGGTCCTGGCCAGGTTGAACCCCCACGCTCGCATTGCGGTTTGTGGGCAGATCTCGACCTACGTCGGACAAGGGGCCGGGCTTCCCAACATCATGGCAATGCTCCGCCAGCGGGCGACGATGACCGGGTTCTCGATCTATGACCACACCCACAAGCTTCCGGAGTTCCTGCCCTGGATGAGCCGCCTCCTGCGCGAAGGGAACGTGGTCTACGTCGAGGACGTGCGCGAGGGCATCGACTCGGTGCCCGACGCCTTCGTGGGAATGCTCGCCGGCGACAACATCGGCAAGCGCCTGGTCCGGGTCAGCGACGATCCGACCACCAGCTGATCCCGCGGTTCACGGCCCGCGACATCATCCCTGGCGGTCTCGATTCCACTCCCGCGCCGACATCGACGCGATGGCCTCGAGCGCCAAGCCGGTGTGCAGATCCTCGGCCATGGCCCTGCGGAGCGGCCGGACCAGCGCGTGGCGGGTGTTGCGCAGAAGAATCGGGTTGAGTGTCGCGAGACCAGCAGCGAGTTCGTAGGCCCGCGGCAGCAGCCGGTCGGCGGCCAGGACCTCTCCGACGATGCCGAGATCCTTGGCCTCGTCAGCGTGGATCTGCTGCCCGGTGAGCAAGAAGTAGCGACCGCGATTGGGGCCGAGGAGCAGGGGCCAGATCACCTGCATGCTGTCGCCAGGAACCAACCCGCCCGGGAAGTGCGGCGCGTCCTGGAAATAAGTGTGTTCGGCCGCCAGCACGATGTCGCACAGGACCGCCAGCTCCGAGTGCACGGTGACCGGTCCGTTGACCGCGGCGATCACCGGGACCTCGATGGCGAGCAACTGGTCGACCAAGCGGTTGCCTTCCCAGATGATCCGATCCCAGACGGTGGCATTGGCTCGACCCTCGGCCAGTGGATTGGGGCCGTCGGGCAACTCGATGAACGTGTCGCCGGTCCCGGTGAGGACCACCACCCGGTTCTCACGATCCGAGGCGACGGCGTTGAACAACTCCGGGAGTTCCTGGTGCGGGAGGCCGCCCCATTGCAGCGCGCTCCCCTTCGAGTGCATGCGAATGGTCAGGACGCCGGCGTCGTCCCGAGAGACGTCGGCGGTGCGGTAGCGGTCCTTGTACTCAGCTAGTTCCATGCGCGCGATCTTTCCAGAGTCAGACCGCCCGCGCCCACCGACGCGAGATCAGAGGGCCCCTTCGGTGCGGAAGACCTCGGCCAGGGCTTCCACGCCCTCCACGATGACCTCGGGTTCGGGTTGACCGAAACACAGTCGGAGGCGCTTGCGACCCCAGGTGGCGTCGGTGGACCACCCCGCTCCCGGGTTGAATTCGATCCCCTTCGCCAGGGCCGGGGCGGCGAGCGCCGAGGTGTCGACCCGGGCATCGTCGAAAGTGAGCCACAGGAAGATGCCGCCCTTCGGTGCGTCGAACCGGGCGGCGCCTCCGAAGCTGTTCGTGACGGCCTCCATCATCACCTCGCACTTGTGTTGCAGGACCGCGCAAAGCTGGTCGACGTGGGCATCGAAGTGTGAGGCCGCGTACTCGGCCAGAACCAGCTGCTCGAGCGCCCCGGAACCGGCATCGGTCTTCAGGGTCAGCATCTGGGCCAGTACCGGCCAGTCGGCCACGAGATAGCCGACTCGCAGGGCAGGCGCAATGGACTTGGAGAACGACCCGCAATAGATGACCTGTCCCCCGTCGCCGTCCAGAGCTCGGATGCTCGGGGGTCGTTCACCGTCCCACAACAGGTCGGCGTAGCAGTCGTCCTCGAGGATGGGAACGCCGTACTGACGGGCCAGATCGAGGATCTGCTGCCGTCGCTCCGCCGGCATCACACTGCCCGTCGGGTTCTGCACGGTCGGGATGGTGTACAGGTACTTCGGCCGAACGCCTCTCGCGCCAAGCTCGGCCAGGGTCTCCGCCAGGGTGTCGGGCCGGATCCCGTCGGCGTCGAGCTCGGCACCCACCACGGTGACGCCACATCGGGCCAAGCGGCTCAGCATCCCGCCGTAGGTCGCCTTCTCGACGATGACGGTGTCGCCGGGCTCGAGCAGCAGCTCATTGACCAGGTCGAGGGCTTGCAGCGACCCCGAGATCAGCAGCACGTTGTCGGCCTCACACTTCATCGCCGTTCGGGACTGAAGAAGGTCGGCCACCAGCAGGCGGAGCCGCTCGTAACCGAGTGGGCTACCGCCAAGGTTGTAGAGAGCGAGTGACCGCCCTTCCCGGGTCAACGCGCTCACCGCA
>JAQCHM010000218.1 GCA_027730885.1 Actinomycetota bacterium
CCTCGTCAACAACGCGGCGGCCACCCAGTCCAAGCCCTTTCTCGAGACCACCGAAGCCGACTGGGCGCCGCAGATCGACGTCACCGTCGGCGGCACCCTTCGCCTGGTCCACGCCGTCGTCAAGGGCATGGTCGAACGTGGGTCGGGATCGATCGTCAGCCTGATGGGCGACTCCGGCCGTGTCGGTGAGTCGCGCCTCCTCGTCACCGCGACGACACGGGCAACCACCACGGCGCTGACCAAGTCGCTGGCCAAGGAGTTCGGCCGCAACGGGGTCCGGGCCAACGCGGTGTCGATCGCCCTGGTCCGCACGGAGAATCTCGACGCCCACACCGGCCAGGCTGACGACGAGCGGATGGCCCGAATCCGTGCCATGTACCCGCTCGGCCGTCTCGGCCGACCCGAAGACATCACCCCGACCATCTTGCTGCTGGCCTCACCGCTGTCGAGCTGGACCACTGGCCAGGTCCTCTCGGTCAACGGCGGCTACGCGATGGTGTGAGCGGCAGGGTCTGAACGGGGTCTGGTGCGCGAAGGGACTCGACCTGCAGTCACCAGGAAGGAGGATCACCGCCTGCTGACCGGCCGCGGCCGGTTCGTCTCGGACCTCCAGCTCCCACGCATGGCCCACGTCGCCTTCGTCCGTAGCATCGTGGCCCATGCCCGCATCACCGGGATCGACACCACCGAAGCCGAGGCCCTGCCCGGGGTCCGGCGTGTGTTCACCGCCGACAGTCCCGCGCTGATGGGCCTGGGCCTGCGGGCCAAGTCGGCCCTGCCCAGATACGTCGAGACCGAACAGCCCGCGCTGGCGCGGGGAGTCGTGCGGTTCGTCGGTGAAGCGGTCGCTGCGGTGGTCGCCGACGACCGCTACCTGGCCGAGGACGGCGCCGAGTTGGTGGTCGTGGACGACGAGCCGCTCGGTGTCTCGATCCGTGCGTGGGATCCGCCGGCGGCGCCCCTCCACCACCAAGCCCCCGACAACGTCCTGGTCCACCGAGTGTTCGAGCGCGGTGACCCCGAGACCATCCTGTCCCAGGCCCACACCGTGGTCCGGCGATCGTTGATCACCAATCGGCACGCCGGCAATCCCCTGGAGTGTCGGGCGACGGTTGCGCTGTGGGACGACCATGATCACCTGACACTCTGGTCCGGCACCCAGATCCCCCACCTCGTGCGGAACATCCTGGCCGAGCTGCTGGGAGTGTCCGAGTCCAACGTGCGGGTGATCGCGCCCGACGTCGGCGGGGGATTCGGGGTGAAGGCCGTGCTCTATCCGGAGGATCTGGCCATCTGCGCCATGGCCCGAACGATGGTGGGCACTCCGCTCAAATGGGTCGAGGACCGGGTCGAACATCTGCACGCAGCCACCCACGCCCGCGACCACCGGTACGACGTCACCGCCGGGTTCGCCGAGGACGGCGAGTTGGTCGCGCTGGACGTCGACGCCTGGTGCAACGTCGGCGCCTACTCCGTCTCTCCCTGGACCGCGGGCATCGAGCCCCTCATGGCCGGCGGCCTGTTCACCGGCCCCTACCGGCTCGATCACTACCGCTGCGAGGTCCGAGGCGTCGCCACCAACACCTCACCCTCTGGCCCTTACCGCGGGGTCGCCCGACCGGCCACGGTCTTCGCGATGGAAGCCATCCTCGACTCCGGCGCGCGAGCCCTCGGCATGAGCGGCGCCGAGATCCGCCGCCGCAACCTGATCCGGCCCACCGACATCCCGTACCGGATGCCCACCGGCCTCGTCGACGACTCCGGCCACTACCTCGAATGCCTCGAGCAAGCTCTCGACATCATCGGCTACGACGCGCTGGTGGCCGAACAAGCCCGCCGGCGGGCCGCCAATGACAAGCCGCTCGGCATCGGCTTCGCGGTCTACAACGAGCTGACCGGCCTCGGTCGGGCAGCGTCGGCCGGCCCGCGCATGCCGTTCCGCACCGGGCACGAAGCCTGCACCGTGCGGGTGAATCCGGACGGCAAACTTGTGGTCCTCTCCGGTGTCACCTCTCAGGGACAGGGACTCGAGACCACCTTGGCCCAAGTGGTGGCAGACGCGGTCGGCGTGGGCTACGACCACGTCGAAGTGCGCTACGGAGACACCAACGAGTCGCTCTGGGGCTTCGGTGCGTTCTCGTCGCGTCAGGCCGTCATCGCAGGCGGGGCGGCATCCACCGCCGCCGTTGCGGTCCGAGACCAGATCCTCGAGTTGGCGGCCGACCTCTACGAAGCCAATCGAGACGACCTGAGGCTGTCCGACGGGCGGATCATGGTGGTGGGCAGCCCTCAGCCCATCGGCTCCCTGGCCGACCTCGCCCGGGTCGCCTACCTCGAGTCGAACCGCCTGCCCAAGGGGCATTCGCCCGGTCTCGAAGCCACCCGGTTCTACGATCCGGTGCTCGGAGCCTTTGCCGGGGGCGCCCAGGTAGCGGCGGTGGAAGTAGACACGGCGACCGGCGAGTTGACGGTGCTCGATTGGGTCTGTGTCGAGGACTCCGGCCGGGTGATCAACGCACAGATCGTTGAGGGCCAGGTCATGGGCTCGCTGGCCCAAGGTCTGGGTGGCGCGCTTTACGAACACCTGGTGTATGACCGCGACGGCAACCTCGTCACCGGCACGCTGCTCGACTATCTGATGCCGTCCGGGGCCGAGACGCCCGAGTTCCGCCTTGGTCACCTCGAGCATCCGGCCGACAACCCACTCGGCGTTCGCGGCGTCGGGGAAGGCGGCACGCTCGGGCCGGCCGCCGTGCTCGCCGGAGCGGTCGCCGACGCCATCGGCCTCGAGATCGACCGACTTCCCATCACGCCGTCCCGCCTGTGGGTGCTCCTCCACGAGGGCAACCGATGAAGCCGGCGCCCTTCCGGTACGAGCGTCCCACCACCTTGGAGGAAGCGGTGTCGCTCCTGGCCGGCGACGAGGAGGCGAAGCTGATCGCGGGTGGGCAGAGCCTGCTTCCGCTGCTCTCGCTCCGGCTGGCTCGCCCATCGGTCCTGGTCGACCTGGACGGCATCGACGAATTGACGGCGATCAACCTCGACCCGGCCGGTAGCGTCGTCCGCTTCGGGGCGATGGTCCGCCACCACATCTCGGCCTCCCAGACGCACCATCCGCTGGTGGCCGACGCAGCGGGGTGGATCGGCCACACGGCCATTCGCTCGAGAGGCACCATCGGCGGAAGTTTGGCCCACGCCGACCCCGCGGCCGAACTGCCCGCGGTCGCACTGGCCCTGGACGCGACGATGCACGTGCTCGGGCCTCGCGGCGCCCGGAGTGTCCCGGCCTCGAACTTCTTCGTGGGCACGTTCCAGACGGCCTTGGCCGCAGACGAACTGCTCGTCGACGTCGACTTCCCGATCCCCCGCCGCTGGGGGTTTGCCGAAGTGGCCCGCAAGCACGGCGACTTCGCCCTCGTGCTCGTGGTCGCGGCCGAACTGCAGGACGGGTGGCGGCTGGTGGCGGGCGGTCTGGGCGGTACCCCGATCCGGCTGACTGCTGCTGAAGCTGCGCTCGATGCCGGCGTCGATCCGGCGGAGGCGGGCGCGGCCGCTCAGTCGGCGGTCGACCCCGTGGCCCATTTGCACGCCAGCTCGGCGTACCTGGCTGCGATGGCCGGCACGTTGGTTACGAAAGCGCTGGCAAATGTGTCAGTTGACACACGAAATCGCGATCGATGACGAGACCCGATGCGGGACCGGCTACGTTCTTCTCGAAGCTGCGTATGTGGCGGAAACAACGAAAAAGGGGAAGGTACATGAAGATCAAGAATCGATGGCTCCAACTGTTGGCGCTGCTGCTTGCTTTCAGCATGGTGGCCGCGGCCTGTGGCGGAGGGAGCAGTGACGCCCCCGGCGATGGCGACGCAGGAGCTGATGCCGAGGCAGACGCGGAAGAACAAGCGATCGAAGACGCCGTCACCGACGCGCGCGACGGGGACGAGGAGGAGCCGGAGGAAGAGATGGCTGCTCCAACCAACATGGAGGAGTTGGAGGCGCGGTGGGAGGCCAACCGTCAGAAGATCGTCGACAAGTTGACCGAGGGCATCGAGTCCGGTGAGTACGGCCTCGACGAGGCCACCAACATCGTGACCGGCCCCAGCGGCATCGAGATCGACCTCAACAACTGCCCCTCCAACTGGACCAACGACGAGGGCATCGCCGACACCATCGAGATCGGCTACTCGGGCCCCGAGTCCGGCAACCTGGCCGCCTACGGCAACATGGCTGTCGGCTGGAACACCTACATCGACTACGTGAACGAGAACGGCGGTATCGGCGGCACGCCGATCGAGCTGCTCACGCGTGACGATCAGTACGTGGCCACGGTCGCCATCGAACAGGTCGACCAGCTGCTGCAGGCCGACAAGCCCTTCGCCATCCACACCCTGGGCACGCCCAGCGTCATGGCGACCCGGGGCACGTTGAACGAAAAGTGCGTTCCGAACCCGTTCGTGAACACCGGCCACCCGGCCTGGGGCGATCCCCTCGGCCACCCGTGGACCACCGGCTCGTTCCTGAACTACTTGACCGAGGCCATCCTCTGGGGCGCCTGGATCAAGGAGAACATGGCCGACCAACTGCCGGTTGAGGTCGTCGGCATCGTCATGGAGAACGACTTCGGTATCGCCTACCAGCAGGGTATGGAGGACTACGCCAAGAAGAACCCCGACGTCGTCAGCAAGTTCACGGCCATCCCCTTCGACCCGGCTGCGCCGACGTTGACCAACGAGATGACAACGGCAGCTGCCTTGAAAGCTGACGTCGCCATCGGCATGATGGCCGGCAATCCGTGTCTGCAGATGATCGAAGAGGCGGGCCGTAACGGCATGCAGTCTTCGGGCATGGTGCTGTTCATCTCCCAGACCTGCAAGGACCCCAACTCCTTCATGATCCCCGCGGGCTCTTCGTCCGACGGCTGGTACATCGTCGGTGGCGGACAGAAGGTCAACACCGACCCGCAGTACGCAGATGACGTCTACGTGCAGTTCGCCAACCAGCTCATCACCGACGCCGGTCACGATCCGAAGATCGGCCTGATCTTCACCGGGATGTTCTTCATCTGGGGCACCGTCGAGGCACTGCGCATCGCCGAGGCCCTGCCTGACGGGCTCACACGTACGAATTTCATGCTGGCGCTGCGGTCGCTTGACCTCGAGCACCCGCAGTTGGTTAAGGGCGTCAAGTTCCGGGTCGACGGCACCAACGACGCTTACCTCGTCGAAGGTTCCGACTTCAGCCAGTGGGACTCTGAGGGTGAGACCTGGAAGCAGCTGGGCGGCCTGGTCGACATCGACGGCCTCTCGGGCACCTGCACCTGGAAGACCGACGGCTCCGGCTGCGGCTGATCGCAGGTTGAGCTAGCCAGTTAGCTGCGAGACGTCCGCCCCACCTTGGGGCGGACGTCCTGCTTTTTCCGAGGAGCACGCATGGAACGCTTGGTCGTCTCGTTCACCGTCAACCGCGAATCACGACAGGTCACCGTGGAACCGAGGGTGACGCTGGCCGACGCGCTCCGGGAACATCTCGGACTGACGGGCACCCACCTGGGCTGCGAGCACGGTGTCTGCGGCGCCTGCGCCATCCTGGTCGATGGCCGGCCCGTACGTTCCTGTCTGATGCTGACGGTCCAGGCCGAAGGCGCCGATCTACTGACGGTCGAGGGTCTCGCCCACCCCGACGGCACCCTGCACCCACTCCAGCAGGCGTTCAGCGACTGCCATGGCTTGCAGTGTGGCTTCTGCACGCCCGGCATGCTGATGACGGCGGTGCATCTCCTGGCCACGAACCCCTCCCCCACCCGGGACGAGGTGCGGGTCGAGTTGTCGGGCAATCTCTGCCGCTGCACCGGCTACCGCTCGATCACCGATTCGGTGCTGGCGGCCGCGGAGACTCTGCTGGCCGCGGAGGCGGCAGAGCGCTAGCAGGATGCGGAAAAGCGGGGCCCGTGGCGTGGGGTGAGTCTCGGCGGGTCTGATCGGCTGT
>JAQCHM010000219.1 GCA_027730885.1 Actinomycetota bacterium
GGCAGGCGAGCCGAGGGCCACGTCGTAGCGGTCGATCTCCTGGCCGGCCGCTCCCCCGCCGACCCCGTGGGCACCGATGATCTCGCCTTCGACACCTTCGAAGATCCAGGCCGTGCGATCCGGATCGTCGAAGGTCCGTCGATACGGAGCGCCCCGGCCGAAGCCCTGGGCGGCAAAGCCCACGCCGCAGATCATGTTGGGAGCCCGTCCGAGCCGGCGCCAGAGCCCGCCGTACTCGCCCCCGAAGGCGTGATGGTATTCGCCGGGCTCGGCGATCCAGGCCCGAGTCCCATCTTCGGCCCGCCGGACTTCCATCGCGCCGGGCCACGCGTCGGAGAAGGCCACCCGCCAGTAGAAGCCGTTGCCCCCGAGGTACATGAGGCGTCCGCCGTTCCGTTGCCAGGCTTCGAGAACATCGAGCATCGCCGTCGACCAGTACTCGGGGTGACTCCCCGTGACGAGTACCCGGTAGCCGTCGAGCGCCGCGCCGCCCTCGTCGTGGAGCTGCTCGTCGGTCACCACGTCGAAGTCGACGCCCTGATGATGAAGAAAGCCACAGATGTTGGTGTCAGGGGTGAAGCCCCACGTGTCGGCGGCCGGCTTGAGATTCATGACGGGCCGCCGCCTCGACGAGAACATCACCCCGCTCTTGTCGGAGTGGTACTCGTAGAGGCTCAACCCGACCTCGGGGTGGTCCCGGAGCCAGAGGTGGTTCGGGGGCGGAGGCGCGCCACCGGGCGCAAACGTGGCGTTGGTCAAATGGATCCGCTGGTTGGCGTAGGCCAGGTAGGTGGCAACCGGCACGAGGAAGGCGACATCGGAGCGACGGGAGGCTTCGGCCGCCACGAAGAACGGGGTCCGGTCGATGTGGCCGCCGTCGGTCCTGCTGCGGAAGCAGTAGACCCCGCTGGCGAGCTCGGCGGGAACCGTCAGGGTGGCGTCGGTCTCCCAACCGGCGTCATAGAGGTCGTCGGTGTGGAAATGCACGGCGTCATAGTGATGGGCGGGCGCTGCCGCGGGACCTTGGGCGGTCCCGTCCCAGGCCGGTCCACGAACGGCGCGGGCCGGAAGTTGGTGCAGGATGCCGTGGAGCCCGTGGACGCCGGTGTCGCACCAGCGGTCCTGGTCAATCTCGATCGACGCATTCCACCGGAACACCGCGTCGGTGGGCTCGGCTGCGGCCTCGGTGGCCATCCACAGGCTCCCGATTCTTCCGTCGAAGCCGTGTCCGACCGTCAGCAGATCGCCCCCGCCGCCGGATCCGAGATCGGCAACGCCCTCCGCTCGCTGCGAGGTGGCGTCAGCGCCGGGCGATCGTGTCGGCGCCGCTTCGACCACGAGATGACCCCGACCGTGGCCGACCGAGAGGCGCAGGTGGTACCAACGGCGATGCTCCAGACGACCCGTGCCGCGCTCGGCGGGATCGAGGGTGAAGCCGTCACCGGTCCACCAGACGATGACTCGACCGAGCGAAAGCACGGGCTGGGGGTCTTGGGGGCGGACCGACGGCCATACCGAGCAACCGATCGTGAAGGCCTCGACCGCCAACAGCGTGGACGGGCCGAAGATCGCACTGCTGCCGGCCACGATGGGTTGCCGACGACCGTCGACCACGCGAGGGAAACCGGCGACGTCGACTTCGCGCTCGGTCAAGCCGAGCACCGGATTGCCCGCGTCCCCGCAGATGAGCTCGACCACGTCGATCGTCACTGGGCCTTCGCGATCGGACGAGAGTTTCAGGGCGACCTCGTCGCCGACGCGGCAGCTGACCGGTTCGCAGTAGCCGACGATCGATACCTCTGACATGTTGGTCATTCCCCTCTCGGCCGACGTCCGAGGTAACCACTATCACGGCCAGGGTGGCAAGCGGGCGGGCGGTCAGTCGCCTTGTGGGCAGGCCGCGGCGGCACAACTGGGGGTGACCTGACCACCTCTCGGCGCATCGGTGGCGATCGGTAGGGCCGGCAGGCGTAAGGAGGACAACCACGAGAGGACCACGAACGCCGTCGACCCCCACAACGCCGCTGACAAATCGCCCCACAGGTACAGCAACCCGGACAACAGCGTTCCGACCAGCCGGCCGGCGGCGTTGGCCGAGTAGTAGAAGCCGACGTCCAGCGCGACCTCGTCCTCAGTAGAGAAGGCAAGGACGAGGAACGAATGCAGCGCCGAGTTCAGAGCGAAGACAGCGCCGAAGACGACCAGGCCACCCACCACCGCAACCTCGACCACGGTGTCAGCCGACACCAGACCGGCAATGGCCGCCGTCACGACGGCGAGCGCCAGAGCGGCATGCCTGGCCGACGTCACCTCGTCCGGGGCACCGAGCCGGGCCAGCAGCTTCGGGGCAAACGACTGGACGATCCCATAACCGATCACCCACAGCGCCAGGAAACCGCCCACTCCTTCCGTGGACCAGGCGAACTCATCGGAGAGGAACACAGGCAGCGCGACGACGAACCAGATGTCCCGCGATCCGAACAGGAAGAACCGGGCGACCGAGAGTCGGTTGATGGCGGACGACTTCGACGACACTGACCGGAAGGGCGGTTTCTTCTTCGATCTTCCGATGTCTTCATTCAGGAAGACGAGCAGGCCAACGAGCGTGACAGCGAGCGCGGTCGCCATGGCCCACAGGGCGCCGTCGTAGCCGATCCACGAGAGAAGGGCCGCGCCGACGAAGAACCCGACGCCCTTGAGCGCGTTCTTCGATCCCGTCAGGATGGCGACCAGTCGAAACAGCGAACCGTCTCCGGCAACGGTCTTGACCGCGCTCTTGGAGCTCATCTTGGTGAGGTCCTTGGCGACACCCGACAACGCCTGGAGTCCCATCACGAAGATGACCGACCGCCATCGCTCCCATGACGGCGACTCGAAGGTCAGCGCGACGAGCGCGACGATCTGTACACCCAGACCGACGGCGAGTGTTCGGTTGAGGCCGCGTCGTGCTCCGACCCAACCGCCAAGGAGGTTGGTGACGATACCCATGAACTCATAGGCCAGGAACAGGAACGCTATGGCGACCGGCGAGTAGCCGAGTTCGTTGAAGTGCAAGAGCACGAGCATCCGGAGGGCGCCGTCGGTGATCGTGAAGGCCCAGTAGCCCGCCGTCACCAGGCCGTAGTTCCGGAGCTTCACTGGGCTGATTCGATCGAGGGTGAAGAGACGCCGGGTGAAGAGACGCCGGCTGTCCCGATAGAACCGGCGACCTTGTCTGCAAGCTCGGCCATCCGATGGACGTACCCGTACTCGTTGTCGTACCAGACGAGAACCTTGACCATTCGGCCGTCGATCACCATGGTCGAGGGGCCGTCGATGATGCCCGAACGGGTGTCGTTGGTGTAGTCGGCCGACACCAACGGTCGGGCCTCGAAACCCAGGATTCCAGCCAGCTCTCCGGCCGCAGCCTCGCGGAACAGCTCGTTCACCTCATCGACCGTGACGTCCCGGGAAACCGTGAACACGCAATCGGTGAGGGACGCATTCAGCAGTGGTACACGCACCGCGATGCCGTTCATCCTTCCTGCCAGCTCCGGATAGATCAGGGTGATCGCCGTTGCGGAACCGGTCGAGGTCGGGATCAACGAGTTGAGCGCTGACCGGGCCCGCCGCAGATCCTTGTGCGGGGCGTCGACGATGACCTGGGTGTTGGTGACGTCGTGAATGGTGGTGATCGCGCCGCGCTCGATGCCGACGCGTTCGTGGAGCACCTTGACCACCGGTGCCAGGCAGTTCGTGGTGCACGAGGCTGCGGTGACGATCCGGTGGGTGGCGGGATCGTACAGGTGATCGTTGCAACCCATCACGACGTTGAGGACGTCTGGGCTCTTGACGGGACAGGCCACCACCACTTTTCGCGCGCCTCCCTCGAAATGCGGTTCGAGGTCGGCGGCGGTCTTGAACTTGCCGGTCGACTCGATCACCAGATCCACGCCGAGCTCACCCCACGGGATGTCACCGGGCGCGGAGTGCTCGCTGAAGGTGACCGCCTGGCCGTCCACCAAGAGACGGTCGGCTTCGGTCCCGACCGAGCCGTGGTATCGACCATGGACCGTGTCGAACTCGAGGAGATGCGCTGCGGTCTCCACCCCTCCCTTGCGCTCGTTGACATGGACGAGCTGCAGTTCGGCGTGCTGTTGCAGTGCGCGAACGACCAGCCGTCCCATCCTCCCGAATCCGTTGATACCGACGCCTACGGTCATCGCTTCCTCCTACCCCGTCCACTCTTGTTCTCGCTGCTGTCGCTCAGACCGGCCGCGGCCGATGCGATTCGGGCGTCGAGTTCGGCTACGACGGCGTCGAATGCGGCAGCCGTCCCTGTCGGCACCGGGTCGGGGATCGACCAGTGCCACCAGTTCGATGCCGGCTCCAGCTCCTCGTGCGCCACATCGCACACGGTCACCACCTGGGACGTCGAAGGAATCGACCCGAGCGATCTCGGCGTCGCTTCGGCGAGCGACACCCCGGCCCGCCCGGCAGCAGCAACTGCGCCGCGGTGCACGCGACTCGCCGGGCGAGTCCCGGCCGACGAGGCCGGCCCTCCGGTCCGGGCGGTCCACAGCGCGGCTGCCAGCTGCGAACGGGCCGAGTTCTGGCTGCACAGGAAAAGCATCTCTCCTCGCGGCGAGTGGCGGACCGTCTCGAGCCCGGCCTTCAGCGGGCGAACCAGCCGCACGTACTTGCGTCGCCCATCGCCGGCTGAGGCCGATCGAGCGATGAGCCCGACCTCCTCCAGCACCTCGAGGTGATGGGCCAGAAGGTTGGACGGCATCGAGAGGCGGTCGGCCAACTCTCTCGGCGAGCGGTCACTCGTCGCCAAGTCCTCGACGATCGCGAGGCGTGCCGGCTCACCCAGCGCAGCGTGCAAAGCAGCCCGGGCAGAGAGTTGCGAGTCCCTGGCCCAATCCGCGCTCACCTCGCCCCCGTGCGATTCGTTCTCGTTCTGGTCCGGATTTCACTCATCACTTATTGACTCAATCACATTTGAGTCTTTGAAGCAACGACTTCAGCCTGAACTCTTGGTGAATCTCAAATGGCCTCTGAACCGACGAACGAGGTCGATCGACTTCTCGAGCTGGTACAGAGGCAGGATCGCGAACCCAAGTCCGTTGTAGGAGAAGAACACGAACATCGTCATCAGCGTCCCGAGATGGAAGAGCAACACACTGGGCACCCAAAGTCGGCGGAACCAACCACCGAGCAATGCCAGGGGTGCAAGCAGCTCGATGGCCAGGCCGCCCAACGCCATCGGCTGGAGCAGCCAGTCCTGTCTGACCACGAACGAGGCCAGTGGTGGTCGGGGTTCCCCCAGAAGATCCAGCCGGGTGGCCGAGTAGCCGATGTGGTTGGCCAGCGTCGTGCCCTCGACCCACGTCCACCCGCTGGCCCGCAGCTTCGCCACCCCGGCCAATGCGTACGTGGTGACGGTGACGATCGCCAGCAGCCTGATCGGCCATCCGTACCGGACCGCCGGTGTCCGATCGGGACGGAAGGCTCGGCGAGCGTCGATACTGAACGCGTCGGCGGCAGGCGAAAACCCGAGAAGGAGCAGATGCAAGGTCACCAGGTGCTCGAAGTGGAGCATCTGGCCCCACGACGCGTGATAGGTGGCCCAAGCCAGGCTGGCCAACGCGAACACCGGGCCGCTCAGCCGGAACCACGCTCCCGAGACGAAGGCTGCACCGACGATCACGGAGACGACGAAGAGCGACCACAGCGCAATGGGCGACACGGGGCCATCAAGGAGACCGGCGAGCCCGACCGGCTCGAACTGTCGGGCCGGACGATTCGCCAGGCGGGCGAACTCGCCCGCGCTGACCAACACGTTCGCCAGCTCGTAGCCGCCAACCGCGATGCGCAGCAAGGCCA
>JAQCHM010000220.1 GCA_027730885.1 Actinomycetota bacterium
GTTGGGATTGATCGTCACCGGGGTTGATGTCGTCGTTGACCCCGTCGGACAGAATCACCAGGGCGTTGATGCGATCAGGATCGAAGTCGTCGAGCCGCTGCTGGTAGGCCGTCAGTGCGGCCTCGTACAAGGGCGTGCCCGACTGGGCGTCGATGACCTGGAGGGCGCTGCGTATCCGCTCGGCGTTGGTCGACGCCGAGGCCATGGGCACGATGTCCTCGATGAGGGTCGCTCCGGTGAACTCGTCCAGGGTGAAGGTGGCCAGGCTGATCTGGTCGTTGGAGGAGAACTCGCCGAGGGAGGACTCGATGGCCTGCTTGGCCAGGAGGAGCTTGGAGTCACCGGTCTCGGGATCACCGATCTCGCCCATCGAACCCGACACGTCGAGCAGCAGCGTGACCTGCGCCCCCTTGCGCTGGGTTCGCCACAGGTCGAGGAGGTTGGTCATGACCTGGGGTTCTGGTACCTCGAGCAGATCGCTCGGCTGATCGGGGTCGACCCCGAGTGCCGGACTGATGGGTTCGGCCAACGCGACTGCGGGGTTGCCAGGACGGAACCCGAACTCGAGCACCTTGCGCTGGTTGGCTTCCTCCTGGGCGAACTCGATGAAGAGTTCGGCCGCCTGCTTCTGCTCGTCGGACACCCATTCGGCGTCGAGGACGAACAGCGGGTTGTCGGAGTAGAGCGTGCCCTCCTTGGGGTAGATGGCAACCAGGGGTTCTCGGGGCGGTCGGGCCACCTCGCCGGCGGCCAACACGCCGTCGGGATTGCCACGGTTGTAATCGATGACCGACTTCTCCTCGACCGCCGCAGCCGACACGTAACCGAGGGCGCTACCCCGGGTGTCGGCCCGGTACCAGTTGTTCAGAAAGGTGAGCGTGGTGTCGCCGTAGTGGACGACGGCGGATTCGACGCCCTCGCCGAACTCGATGACCGCAGGGCGTCGGAGATCTTCGAGGCTGAGGTTCTCGGTCTTGCCCGCCGCGGCGTACGTCTGGGCGATGAGGGCCGACAGACCGCTGGTGGAGAAATTGGGGCTGGTCTTGCCCAATCGGAACTCGCCCCACTCGGGGTGCCCGTAGGTGCTCCAGCCGTCGGGACTCGTGGCCAGGTTGAGGATGTCGGACCACCCGATCTCGGCATCGGGCCAACCCATCGCCGTCGCCATGGTCTCGGGCATGGCGATCACGAGCGGGGTCACCATGAACGGCACCCCCTCCCCCACGATCTTCGCCCTGCCCTGGTCGACGAGTCGCTGGTTGAGCACCGACCCCCACGCGCTGGAGGCCGGTGACCAGATGATCGGGCGAGGTCCGTCGGCTTCCTCGTCCCACGTCGAGGCCAACAGCTGGGCGCCGAGCCCCGATGCCTTCGACTGGGGCCGGGCAAAGATACAGGTGCCGTCGACCTCGAGTTCCTGGCTGTTGAAGTCCTCGGCCATCTCGATCATCAGCTGGATCTTCTCCGACGACACCGAAAGGTCGACCGTGATGCAGTCACCCGGATCGCCGAAGTCGACGGTGCCGTCACTGCTGGAGGTGCCGAACGTACAGGCGGACACAAGACTGGCGGCCGCCATGAGGACCACACCCAACCGGGGTCGTGAGGACATGGGCGCGATCCTAGAGGCTCACCGTTCGATGACTGTGACGCCCTGGGGGTCGGGCTCCTCACCGCGGACCGCGGCAGCCCCGATTCAGAGTTCGCGCAACGCTTGCAGAACCCCCGGCGAGACCGCATCGGGGAGTCGAACCGGGTCGGGATCGGCGGGTTCCCAGCCCGCCTCGGCCAGGAGCTCGGCCAGGTCATCGGTGTCGAGCCGCGCCTCGCCGACCGCGGCCGCGCTGATCAGCAGGTCGGGTGCACCATCAGCGGACTGCGTTGCGGTGTACTCGGCCCTGGCGATGCGAGCCCACACGGCCACGACGCTCGGCGCCACGTCGATCCTCCCGCGAAGCACGAGGAGATCGTCGAGGGCCGACGATCGCTGAGCGGCGACCAGCCGCTCGCCGGTCTGATTCCACCACGATCTGAACTCGCTGGTTGCGAAATCGTTGCTGGCGAAGTCACTCCGACCGAAATACCCGGTGACGAGGTCGGCGCGGCTGAGCACCCCGATCGTCGATTCGGTCGAGTCGAGCCCGACGTCGAGGTCGGCGGCTCCGCCCTCGCCTGATGCGAGGCAGGCCCATCGCTCGGGGCTCTCGCAGATCTCGACGTCGGACTCGTGGATCAGCAGCCGCGGGCTGGTCACCAGCCCCGTCGACCCGTCCCCAACCGGGTTCGCCCGGCCTTGACGGGTGATCTCGTCTTCGAGGATGTCGAACCAGATCTGGGCGGTGACCCACACGAACGCATCGGGGTTGCGCTGGTCCAAGAGCCGCGTGAGCGTGACGCCGGGCTGTTCCTCGGTGACCTCGACATCGGGAAACGCGCGCTTGCATGCCTCGATGACCAACGGATCGCACACCACCGGCGAGCCTTCCCGGCCGACCGCGACCGAACCACCGTCGTCGAGAAAGCCGCGGAGCAACATTGCGCCGCCGATGAGGAGCAACGCTCCCACGAGGGCCGCGATGCGCTTGGCCACCACGTCAGGTCCCGTCGGGCCTGCGGTTGACCACGGCCATCGCAGCGTCGATACCGTCGGTGACCAGCATCTCGATGGCGTCGACCGACCGTTCGACGGCTAGGTCGAGCAGCAGCTGCTCCGCCTTGCCCGGCCGACGCAACACGAAGTCGCGGCCGGCCTGCGATGCCGGGGGCTTGCCGACCCCGATGCGCAGACGGGCAAAATCCGTGGTGCCGACGTGTTGCATGATGGACTTGAGACCGTTGTGGCCCGCCATGCCGCCGCCTTGCTTCAGCTTCAACCGACCGACGTCGAGATCGAGTTCGTCGTGCACGACGACGAGCTGATCTCCGGTCTCGATGCCGAAGCGACGGGCCAACAGCCGCACCGACTCGCCCGAGTTGTTCATGTACGTCTGTGGGAACGCGAGGGCGACCCGCTTCCCGCCGACGACCACCTCACCGACGAGCGCCCGTTCCTTGGCCTTGGCCAGCTTGACGCCATGACGCAAGCCCATGACCATCACGCACTCGGCCCCGACGTTGTGTCGGGTGTGATCGAAGTCGGGTCCGGGGTTGCCGAGACCGACGACCAGGAAGTCCGACGGCGTTCCCCGCCTCTGGGGTTCCCCAGCGCGACGAGAGAGAAGCGACACCTTAGTCGGCCGGGACGACTACTCGTCGCTGGCGGACTCGTCGGCAACCGCTGCGGCGGCGTCGCCCTCGGCGACCTCGTCGTCCTCGTCGCCGACCTCGTTGGCGCCCATGCGCGAGGCGCGGGTACCGACCGGGGCGGCAACAGTGATGCGATCGTTGGCCAGGGTGGTGACACCCGCGGGCAGCTTGAGGTCGCCGATGGCCAGACGGGAGTCCAGGGTCAGCTTGGAGATATCGGCCCGGATGGCGGTCGGGATCGACCGAGGAGTGGCCCGCACCTTGACCGAGAACAGCTTCTGTTCGACCAGGGCGCCGGCGTCGGCCACCGTGACCGCCACGCCGGTCAGCTCGACGGGGACCGTGACCGTGATGGGCGTATCCATCTCGACCCGCATGAAGTCGGCGTGGGTGACCCGACGCTTGATCGGGTCACGCTGGATCTCGCGCACGATCACCGTCACGACTTCACCTTCGACGTCGAGGGCGAACACGGTGTTCAGTCCGGCCTCACCCCGCAGCACCTCGCGAAGCTCCGCGTACTCGACGTGCACCGACTTGGGTTCCATGCCCCGGCCGTAGACCACACCCGGCAGTTTGCCCTCGTCCCGCATGCGGCGGGACGGGCGGGTGCCGATGTCTCGCCCGGTCGTTGCCTTCACGACGTTGAGTTCGGCCGGACTGGCGGATGCGGTGCTGTTCATGGCGATCCTCGAAAGATGCAGTAATCAGAATTTCGCCGTCCGAGTCCCGAACGACCAACCACGGAAGGCTAGCGGTTGCGACTCGGTTCTCAACTCGTCCCCGACCGGCCGGACAATCCGACAACGTGATGATCCGGACGGCGGAGGTGGCCGCACCCGGCGATCGACCGCGAGGTCAGCTGTGGTTCTGTCCGTCGAAGATCCGGCTGACGGAGGTGTCCTCGAACACGGCCCGGATGGCGTCGGCGATGAGCGGTGCGACCGACAGAACGACGAGCTTGTCGAATTGCTTGTCGGACGGCATCGGCAGTGTGTCGGTGACGATGACCTTGTCGAGCACCGAGTTCTTCAACCGGTCAACGGCCGGACCGCTGAAGACGCCGTGGGTCGCCGCCGCGCTGACCGAGCGGGCTCCCCGTTCGACCAGCAGCTCGGCGGCCGAGCAGATGGTGCCGGCCGTGTCGATCATGTCGTCGAGAAGGATGCAGTCGCGGCCCTCGACCTCGCCAACGACGTCCTTGGCCTCGACCGCGTTCTTCAGACCCTTCAGACGCCGTTTGTGCACGATGGCGAGGTCGGCATGCAGTTGCTGCGCGTAGCGCTCGGCAACCTTGACCCGGCCGGCGTCCGGTGACACGACAACAAGGTTCTCGCCGTAGCCGCGAAGGTGATTGACGAGGACGGGCATCGCGGTGAGGTGGTCGACCGGACCGTTGAAGAAGCCCTGGATCTGCCCGCTGTGAAGGTCGATGGACACCAGGCGAGACGCACCGGCCGCGGAGAAGAGATCGGCGATGAGGCGGGCCGTGATGGGCTCACGTCCCTCCGACTTGCGGTCCTGGCGGCCGTACCCGTAGAAGGGCATGACTGCGGTGATGCGCTTGGCCGATGCCCGGCGAGCCGCATCCACCATGATCAGGTGCTCGAAGATGGCGTCGTTGACCGAGCGTCCGTCGAGGGCGCCGTGGCTCTGCACGATGAAGACGTCGGATCCCCGGACCGACTCGGCGAACCGGCAGTGGGTCTCGCTGTTGGCGAACTGACTGAGGTGGGCTTCGGTGACCTGCACGCCCAGATGACCGGCGACGGCCTCGGTGAGCTCTCGATTGTGGCGGCCGGCGAAGATGTGCAGGGTCTTCGTGGTGACAACTTCCATCGACCGGCTCCCCTTCGTGCTCGAACGTGACCGGCCAAGCATACGGGTGAAGCGCGGCCGGCGCGTCAGGCCCGGAAGAACGGCCCGGTGATCGTGCTGTCGGGGATGTCCGCGCCGGGGTCGAGCGCGGCGTAGGGTCCGACGCGGCAGTTCGACCCGATGGACGCGAGACGAGCGACGGTCTGCTCGACGACGGACTCGGCGCCGACCCGGCACCGATCGAGGCGGACGTCGGGTCCGATCTCGCAGCCATCGCCGATGACCGTCGAGCCTTGCAGGATGGTGCCGGGAAAGAGGGTCACGTCGACGCCGAGCTGCACGATGACATCGAGGTAGGTCCGGTCGGGATCGATCATGGTCACCCCTCGATCGAGCCAACGACGATTGGTTCGTCGACGGAGTTCGGCCTCGGCCTCGGCCAACTGGTGCCGGTTGTCGACCGGGGTCAACGACGCCACGTCGTCGATCGGGAACGAGTGCACCCGATGGCCGGTCTCCGACAGAACGCCGAGCAGATCGATGAGTTGGTAGCTGCCGTCGATGGGATCGACGGGTACTCGCCGGACCCCGGGGGCCAGAACCCCTCGCCGGATGCAGTACACGCCCATCGGCACCTCGGTGATCGACACCTCGTTGCCGACCAGGTCGAGGTCTCGGGCGATGCCGATGACCTGACCGTATCGGTTCCGTAGCACGCGGTCGTGGCCGGCGGGGTCGTCGAGCTCTGTGGTCATCACCGTGCACGACGAACCCTCGGACCTGT
>JAQCHM010000221.1 GCA_027730885.1 Actinomycetota bacterium
TTCCCCGGCACCGAGTCGAATGTCGCGATGCGTTACCAGCGGGCACCTAACGAGCAGCTGTTCGAGCTGGCGGCCCACATCGAAGTCGGACGCTTCCCCAATCAGCGTCTGTGCTCGGCACCCATGGAACCGACGACGGTCATCGTTCGACCGACGGCTGCGGGTGGCATCGATGTCTGGGCCACGGGTCAGGGAACCCATGTCATCAAACACGAACTCGTGAAGGCGCTCGGGATCGACGAAGACCTCGTGCGGGTGAGAAGCGTCGCCGTCGGCGGCGGATTCGGGGGACGGCACTCCGCGCCCATCGAGGTGCTCGTCGTCGCTGCCGCCGCTCGGCACCTCGGACGGTCTCTGCGATGGGACGAGACTCGCACCGAGAACCTCATGTCCATGGTGCACGGGCGAACCCAGGATCACCGAGTGGAGATGGGCTTCGACGACGACGGGCGCATCGTCGGCCTCCGAGTGCACAACCAGGCCGACTGCGGCGCCTACCCGCACCTTGGCCCACTCATGCCGTTCATGTGTCGCAAGCTTGCGCCCGGACCGTACCGGATCCCCGCTGTCGACTACACCTGGGCGGGGATCGTCACCAACACCAACCCGGTCGGCCCCTATCGCGGCGCCGGCCAGCCCGAAGTGACCAACGGACTGGAGCGAAGCATCGAGAACGCTGCCCGATCGCTCGGCGTCGATCCCGTCGAGCTCCGCCGGCGCAACCTGCTGCGTCCGGACGAGTTCTCCACTCCCACAGCCACCGGCTTGACCTACGACAGCGGCGACTTCATCGCTGCGCTCGATCGGGCCGTCGCACTCGTCGGCTACGAGGAGGTTCGAGCCGATCAGCGGCAACGCCGTGACGCCGGCCATCGGCTCCAACTCGGTGTCGGGTTCGCCTGTTACGTGTCGGCCGTCGACGTGTCACCCGAGTTCGCCGAGGTCGGCATCGACCACGCCGGGCGGATCTCCGTCCGTTGCGGCACCTTCAGCCACGGGCAATCACACGCCTCGACCATCGGCAGCCTCGTCGCAGCAGAGTTCGGCATCGACCCGTCGTTGATCGACTACGTCGACAACGACACCGACGTCGCCCCCCGAGGGGCGGGCACCGGCGGTTCACGAAGCGCACAGATGGCCGGAGGAGGAGCCGTGACCGCGGCGCGGGCGGTCGTCGAACGGGCCAAGGAGCTGGCAGCGGAGCTCCTCGAGGCGGACCCCGCCGATCTGGTGGTCATGGCCGATCCGGAACGGGGACCGACCTCCGGATTGGGGGTCGCCGGTGTCCCCACATCGGTCATCGGCTGGGGCGTCCTTGCCGCTGTCGCGGCCGAACGGGGCCAGACGTTGACCGAGGCGGTCGACTTCGCCACTCCTGCCACCTACCCCTCGGGCACGCACGCTTCGGTCGTCGAGGTCGACACCGAGACCGGCCACGTCCGTCTCGTGACGCACGTCGCCGTCGACGACTGCGGAACGGTGCTCAACCCGATTGTCGTCGAGGGCCAGCAACACGGTGGGTCAGCGGCCGGAATCGGGCAGGCACTGTTCGAGGAGTTCGTCTACGACGCGGTAGGTACCCCACGGACCGTCACCTTCGCCGACTACCTGTTGGCGTCCGCCGCGGAACTGCCATCGTTCGTGACCCATGCGATGAACCAGCCGACGCCCGCCTCGATCACCGGAGCAAAGGGCATCGGCGAGAACGGCGCGATCGCCGCCCCTACCGCGGTGCAGAACGCAGTGATCGACGCGCTCGCTCCCTTCGGCGTCGAACACATCGATCTTCCCGTCACCCCCGAACGAGTATGGCGGGCGCTGCGTTCCGGAGCGGTGTCCCTCAGCCCGGGGTGACCGAGAGTTCGCCGTCGATGACGGCCACCTTCACCTTGTCCCCTTCGCCGATGCCGCCGTCGAGAATGGCAAGAGCAAGGCGATCGACGACCTCCTTTTGCACCACTCGCTTCAGGGGACGAGCCCCGAAAGCCGGGTCGTAGCCGAGTTCGGCCAACTTCGCGCGAGCTTCGTCGGTGACCTCGAGGGTCAGCCGGCGATCGGCCATGCGAGTCTCGAGACGATGGAGTTGGATGTCGACGATCGCCGCCAGATCATCACGACGTAGTTCGCTGAAACAGACGATGTCGTCGACCCGGTTGATGAACTCGGGGCGGAAGAAGTCGCGGGGGTCGCCAACCAGATTGGATGTCATGATCAACACCACGTTGGTGAAGTCGACGGTCCGCCCCTGGCCGTCGGTGAGTCGACCGTCATCGAGCAGTTGGAGCAGCACGTTGAAGACATCAGGGTGCGCTTTCTCGACCTCGTCGAGCAGTACGACGGCATAGGGGCGCCGACGAACGGCCTCGGTCAACTGACCGCCTTCGTCGTAGCCGACGTAGCCGGGCGGAGCGCCGATCAGACGACTCACCGAGTGCTTCTCCATGTACTCGGACATGTCCATGCGGATCATGGCTCGCTCGTCGTCGAACAAGAAGTCGGCCAGTGAACGAGCGAGTTCGGTCTTGCCGACGCCGGTCGGGCCGAGGAAGAGAAAACTGCCAATGGGTCGGTTGGGGTCCGATAGCCCGGCCCGGCTGCGACGGATGGCCGACGAAACCGCCGACACCGCGGTGTCCTGTCCGATGACCCGCTGATGCAATTCGTCCTCGAGACGGAGCAGTTTGCGGGACTCGGCCTCGATGAGCCGGCTGACCGGAACACCGGTCCATCCGCTCACCACCTCGGCAATGTCCTCCTCGTCGACCTCCTCCTTCAACATGGTGTGCGTTTGCTGTAGTTCGGCCAGCGCGTCGGTGGCTTGGCCGATCTGCCGCTCGACTTCGGGAATGCGGCCGTAGCGAAGTTCGGCTGCCTTCTCGAGATCGGACTCTCGCTCGACGTCACGCCCGAGACCTTCGAGTTCCTCCTTCAGACTGCGGATGCGGCTGATGGCGTCCTTCTCGTTCTGCCAGTGGGCCTTCATGGCCTGCGACTGTTCCTGCAGATCGGCCAAGTCAGCTTCGAGCTCCTCCCGACGTTCGACCGATGCCCTGTCGGTCTCCTTCGCGAGCGCGACGGCCTCCATCTCGAGCTGACGGATCCGCCGTTCGACGACATCGATCTCCGTCGGTAGTGAGTCGATCTCGATGCGCAGTTTCGAGGCTGCCTCGTCCATCAGGTCGATGGCCTTGTCGGGAAGGAAGCGACCGGTCAGGTAACGGTCGGACAGGACGGCGGCCGCGACCAACGCCGAGTCCTGGATCCGGACACCGTGGTGCACCTCGTAGCGCTCCTTGAGTCCACGGAGAATGGCGATCGAGTCCTCGACCGACGGTTCGCCAACGAACACCTGTTGGAAGCGGCGTTCGAGCGCTGCGTCCTTCTCGACGTACTTGCGGAACTCGTCGAGCGTGGTTGCACCCACCATCCGCAGTTCACCGCGGGCAAGCATGGGCTTGAGCATGTTGCTGGCGTCCATGGCGCCTTCGCCTCCGGCACCAGCCCCGACCACCGTGTGCATCTCGTCGATGAAGGTGATGACCTGCCCCGACGCATCGGTGATCTCCTTGAGCACCGCCTTCAGGCGCTCCTCGAACTCACCGCGATACTTGGCACCGGCCAACATGGCCGACATGTCGAGCGAGATGACCCGGCGATCGCGGAGGCTCTCGGGCACGTCGCCTTCGACGATCCGTTGGGCGAGCCCCTCGACGATGGCGGTCTTGCCAACACCGGGCTCGCCGATGAGCACCGGGTTGTTCTTCGTCCGCCGGCTCAGGACCTGGATCACACGGCGAATCTCCTCATCGCGGCCGATGACCGGATCGAGCTTTCCTCGGCGTGCGTCGTCGGTGAGGTCGCGTCCGTACTTCTCGAGCGCCTGGAACTGATGCTCAGGATTCTGGTTCGTGACCCGATGGGATCCGCGCACCTCCTGCAGGGTGGCCAGCAGTTGATCCCGGCTGAGATCGAGACGCTTGGCCGTCGGGCCGCCGGCATCGGGACTGGCCAACGCCAGCAGAAGATGCTCGGTCGAGAGATACTCGTCTCCCAGCTCGGCCCGAACGGTGTCGGCGTCGGCGAAGATGCGGTTGGTCTGGCGGCTGAAGCGGGGTTCGGCACCGTATGCCTTCGACAGCGCGTCCAGCGCGGTCTCGGTGGCGGCCCGCAAGGCGGTCGGCCGGCGACCGACCTTGGTCAGGATCGGAAGGACGACGCCTTCGGCCTGCGACAGGAGTGCGGCGAGCAGGTGATCGGGGGTGATCTCGGGGTGGGCATCCTTGCGGGCCCGTTCAATGGCGGAGGTCACCGCTTCTTGGGTCTTGATGGTCCAACGGTTCGGGTCGAGGGTCATTGCCGCCTCTTTCGCTGTTGCTTTGTGTTGGAAGTGTCCGGGATGGCTCGGGTCAGCGAGGTCGGCGGGTCTTGCGATAGAGCGTGACGGCCTGACTCAGGGGGACGAGATCCCGTCGGTACGAACGGTGGGTTGCTTCGATCGCCTGATCGGCCGCGGTTCGGAGCACGATCAGTTGACGCTGTGCCTCGGCCAACTGGAGCTCGAGCTCGAGGACACGTTTGACGCCGGCCAGATTCAGGCCATCATCGGTGAGTTCCTGGATACGTCGAAACGCCGCGATGTCGGCGTCGCTGTAGCGGCGGCTGCCGCCGCCGGTGCGGTTTGGTGCGAGGAGCCCCCGTCGCTCGTACTGACGAAGGGTCTGCGGGTGCACTCCCGCAAGCTCGGCGGCAACGGAGATCACATATACCGCTGCCGTTGACTCTGGAGTGACGTCTCGGGTGGTCATCGTGCGCTCGTTCGTCCAGGTGGTTCTGTGACGGATGCTTTCTTCGGTGGTCAGGGATTGGGGGATGTCTGGAGATGGCGCCGTGGGTCGTCGGTGAAGACGGACCGCAGGGCCTCGATTGCGTCGCGCTGCCCGTCGGTCAGCGACGAGGGCACGACCACGTCGACCTTGACCAGGAGATCGCCCGTCGACTTGACGCCAACGACTCCTCGGCCTGGCACTCGGAAGGTCTTGCCGGCCGACGTACCCGGGGGAATCTTGAGTTTGACCGAGCCGCCGTCGACGGTCGGAACGGTCACGGTCGCGCCCAACACCGCTTCAGCGAAGCTGATGGGCACACCGATGGTGAGGTTGTTGCCGACGCGCCCGAAGAGCGGGTGGGGGGCAACCTCGACAATGACGAACAGGTCACCGTTCGGACCGCTGTTACGCCCAAGACCACCACGACCTTTCAGCCGGATCCGCTGGCCATCCTTGACACCTGCCGGAACGCGAACCTTGACCTGTCGGGGGCGACGCTCGACCCCGTTGCCGCGACACGTCGGACAGGGATCGGTGACGATCCGACCTCGGCCACCGCACGCGCTACAGGGCTGGCTGAACGAGAACAGGCCCTGATTCTCGTCGAGAACACCGCGCCCACCACAGGTCACGCAGACCGACGGCGCGGACCCGGGTCGGCTGCCGGCGCCATGACAGGTGCCGCACGGCGCATCAGACGTGAGGTGCACCGAAGTGGTGACCCCCGCGATGGCGTCGTCGAAACTGAGGTGCAGCGTGGCCTCGAGGTCGTCGCCCCGCTGGGGGCCGGTGCCCCGGCGCGAGGCGCCGCCTCGGCCGAACAGGCCGCCCATGAGATCACCGAGATCGCCGCCGTCGGCGGTGAAACCGCGGCCGCCAGCGGGCGTACCGCCGAAGCCGCGACCCATACCCCCGCCCAGCCGGCCCAGGCGTCGAACCTCGTCGTACTCTTTGCGCTTGTCGGCGTCGCCTATGACTTCG
>JAQCHM010000222.1 GCA_027730885.1 Actinomycetota bacterium
GGTGGCTCGAGGATGGGGGAAGCCGGCGGTGTGCGGGGCCGAAGCCATCAAGATGGGCGACGCCCTCTTCACCGTCGGCGGCGTGACCGTCCGGCAGGGAGACGTCATTTCCATCGACGGCGGTAGCGGCGAGGTCTTCCTCGGAGCGCTTTCCAAGGGGGCCGCGAGCGAAGACGCCGCAGGCGAGGAGGCCGACCTCAAGACCCTCCTCGGCTGGGCCGACGAGATCCGCTCCGGACACCTCGGAGTGCGGGCGAACGCCGACACTGCGGCCGACGCGCTCGTCGCCCGTGACTTCGGAGCTGAAGGCATCGGGCTGTGTCGGACAGAGCATCAGTTCCTCGGCGAACGGCTGGGCGAGATCCGGCGCATGATCCTGGCCAACACTCCCGAGGAGGAGACCGCAGCACTGGCGGTCCTCGAAGACGTCCAACAGGCCGACTTCGTCGCGTTGCTCGAAGCTATGGACGGGCTACCGGTGACCGTGCGGCTGCTCGACCCGCCGCTGCACGAGTTCCTCCCCGACCTCGAGGAACTGGTCATCTCGCACGCAACCGGGGAGCTCGACCTGCAGGGGCAGGAACTCATGGCCGTGACCCGGGCTTGGCAGGAGACCAACCCCATGCTCGGGACCCGCGGCGTGCGGCTCGGCATTCTCCGCCACGGCCTCTACCACATGCAGGTTCGGGCGCTGCTCCACGCCGCGGCCGCCCGTCAGGCAACCGGCGCAACGCCTCGCATCGAGATCATGGTGCCGCTCATCGTCGAGCGAAGGGAGTTCGAGCTCGTGCGCCGCTGGATCGACGACGAGATCCGGGCGGTCAACGGCGAGCTGGCACAGCCGCTCGACGTGCTGGTGGGGACGATGATCGAGACGCCGCGAGCCGCTATCTGTGCCGCTGACATCGCAGAAGCCGCAGACTTCTTCAGTTTCGGAACCAATGACCTGACCCAGATGACCTTCGGATTCAGCCGTGACGACGTCGAGAGCCGAATCATTCGTGAGTACGTGGCGCTCGAACTCATCGACGCCAATCCATTCGAGACCATCGACGTGAGAGGTGTCGGACAATTGCTCGAGCGGGCCGCGGCCGACGGACGATCGTCGAACCCAGGCATCAAGCTGGGCATCTGCGGAGAGCACGGGGGCGATCCCGCGCCCATCGACTTCTGTTATCAGGCCGGTCTCGACTACGTGTCGTGCTTGCCCTACCGCGTACCCGTCGCCCGCCTAGCCGCGGCCCAGTCCGTCCTCAGAGGTCTCCGGCCATGAAGTGAGCACCGCTCATCTAGAGTTCAGCCGTGGGCATTGTCGATGACGACATCGTGCGGGTCAGAGAGACCTCCGACATCGTGCAGGTCATCACGCAGTACACCCAGTTGAAGCGGGTCGGCCGACGGTTCCAGGGCTTGTGCCCGTTCCACTCCGAGCGGAGCGGTTCGTTCTCGGTGAACGCCGAGGAAGGGCTCTACTACTGCTTCGGGTGCGGCGCCAAGGGTGATGTCATTTCCTTCGTCCGTGAGAAGGAGCAACTCGATTTCGTGGGCGCGGTCGAGTGGTTGGCCAACAAGTTCGGTGTGCAACTCAACTACACCGACCAGTCCGAGGGTGAGGACCGCAAGCGACGCAATCACCTGCACGAAGTCATCGACAAGGCCGTCGAGTTCTACCACAAACGTCTGCTCACCGGCCCGGACGCGGGGGTGGCGCGCGGGTATCTTCGGCAGCGGGGGTACGACGGCGAAGTGGTGCGGCGCTATCGCATGGGCTACGCCCCCGACAGCTGGGACTCGCTGGCCAAACACCTGCGACTCTCCGACCGTGACTGGGTCGACTCGGGTCTCGGCAACCTCAATCGCCATGGCGGACAGTACGACTTCTTCCGTAACCGGGTCCTGTTCCCGATCTTCGACGCCCAGGACCGCGCCATGGGATTCGGTGGGCGGGTACTGCCAGGTTCCGAGGACGCCAGGAAGTACATGAACTCGGCTGACTCCGGGGTCTACTCCAAGAGTAGGGTGCTCTATGGACTCAACTGGGCGAAGACGTCGATCGTCGAAGCCGACGAGGTCGTCGTGTGCGAGGGCTACACCGACGTGGTCGGCTACGCCACCGCTGGTGTTCCCCGGGCCGTTGCCACTTGCGGCACGGCGCTCACCGAGGATCACGTGAAGTTGCTGTCGAAGTTCGCCCGTCGTGTCGTGCTCTCCTTCGACGCAGACGCCGCCGGCCAGAACGCAGCCGCCCGCTTCTACGAATGGGAGCGGACCCACAACCTCGACGTGGCGGTCGCCGATCTCCCCGACGGCGTCGACCCCGGCGACCTGGCCCGTTCGGATCCCGAGCGCCTGCGGCTGGCGGTCGCCGGCGCCCGACCATTCCTCGCGTTCCGCGTACATCGCGCGTTGGCCGGGGGCGACCTCACCTCGGCCGAGGGTCGGGCTCGGACCGCCGAGGCGGCGCTTGCCATGGTGGACGAACATCCCGACGCCCTGGTCCGGGATCAGTACGTCCTCGAGATCGCGGCCCACACCCGCATCGAAGCCGACCTCCTGCGCCAACAACTGGCCCAGGGTCCCCGACCCCAGACCGGTACCCGGCAGGGTCGTGCTCGAGACGACCGCGGGCAGGACGAGCCGGTGCAGCGAGGTCGGCCCGTCGGTCGACGGGAGACACTCGAGTACGAGGCGCTCCGGCTGACGGTCTCTCGCCGTGACGAAATGCTGCCCCTGCTCGTCCCCGAGCTGTTCGCCGACGAGCGGTGCGCCGAGGCCTTCCACCTCATCTCCTCCTTCGAGGCCACCCACGACGCCGTGGCCAACGCCGATCCCGAAGTCGCCGACCTGTTGCTTCGGCTCTCAGTCGAGGAGTCGGCGCTTGGACCACTCGATGCGGCCAGCCAACTGTGGCGGAGCTTCCTCGACGGCCAGATCCGCGACATTCAGGCTCGCTCCAAGGGCTCGATCGATCTCGACCTGGCTGCGACCAGTCGACAGTTGGCCTGGTGTCGCGAGCACCGCGACGGCCTCATCGACCAGTCCAAGCAAGCCGCAGCGGTTGCTGCGTTGCTACGTTGGCTGGGCCAGGTCCCGGAGGAGGTGTATTGACCGATCAGCCGCTGGTCGAGGCCCACGCCAGTGCGTTCACCGACGAACATCGAGAGCGCCTCGCCTTGCGCGCTCGAGCCGGTCGACCGTTGACGCCCCATGACGTGGTCGCCATCATGAAGCGGGTCGAGCTGACCTCCGACGTCGTGGCTGAGGTTCGCCGGTTTCTGGCCGACGAGCAGATTCCGTTTGTCGAGGACGACGTGCACTTCGACTTCGATCCGGCTGTGGTCGGCGGTGTTCGCAAGCGGCGTAGTCGCGAAGATGTCGGTCGCTTGGCGGCTGCCGCGATGGCCCGAGCCAGCAGCTCGTCGGACCCGGTCCGCATGTACCTCAAGGAAATCGGCACCGTTCCGCTGCTCAGCGCAGGCGAAGAGATCGACCTGGCCAAGCGAATCGAGGCCGGCGCACGAGCCTCGGATGAGATTGCTGCCATCGTCAACGCCGACCGCTGGACTGAGATGTCCGAGGTCGCAAGCCGGGATCTTCGCCGAGCCGTCTCCGACGGTGATCGAGCCAAGAGTGAACTCACGTCGGCCAATCTTCGGCTCGTCGTCTCGATCGCCAAACGCTATGTGGGCCGTAGCGTCCCCATGCTCGATTTGATCCAGGAAGGCAACCTCGGCCTGATGCGGGCCGTGCAGAAGTTCGACCACACCAAAGGGTTCAAGTTCTCGACGTACGCCACCTGGTGGATCAGGCAGGCCATCACGCGGGCGATCGCCGACCAGTCCCGCACCATCCGGGTGCCGGTACACATGGTCGAGTCGATCAACCGTGTCGTCCGCGTCCAGCGCTCCATGGCCCAGCGTCTCGAACGAGAGCCGACCATCGCCGAACTGGCCGCTGCCGTCGACATGACCGAGGAACGGGTGCAGGAGATCCTGCAGATCTCCCATCAGGATCCGCTGTCCCTCGACACGCCGGTCGGCGACGAGGACGACACGTCGATGGGCGACTTCATCGCAGACAAGGGTGCTGCCCCACTCGACGTCGCCGCCCGCAAGATGCTGGCACTCGCCGTGCACGAGGTGTTGGCCGACCTCAGCGATCGAGAAGCCGAGGTGGTCCGTCTCCGTTTCGGCCTGGACGATGGCCGACCCCGAACTCTTGAAGAGGTAGGCAAGGCGTTCGGCGTGACTCGTGAGCGCATCCGTCAGATCGAAACCAAGACCCTGGCGAAACTCCGGCATCCGCTGCGTAGTGAACGCCTCCGCGACTACCTCGACTAGCGTCCGCCCTCCCCGCCAGCGCCCCCTCACCAGGAAATTTGCAGCGGAATCCACGTCAGACGTGGCGTACGCTGCAAATTTCGGCGAAATGGGCCCGAGCTTCGGAGTGGAGGTTTGCTATCCTCAGGGCTTCCCCGATCCGGGGTAGCTCAGCTGGCAGAGCACCGCACTGTTAATGCGATTGTCGTGGGTTCGAGCCCCACCCCCGGAGCCATACCAGTTGTCGATCGAGTCCTCTATGTCTGCAACCGCCAGTCCACCGGCCGAGTTGCTGGTCCGAGACGCCGATCTGGTCGCCACTGTGGACGATGGTCGACGAGAGCTTCGCGGTGGTTGGGTCGCGATGTCCGGCGGCTTCATCACCGGCGTCGGTGGGCCCGGCTCGGAACCCGAAGCGCTGCGCACCATTGATGCTCGTGGGTGCCTCGTGACGCCAGGACTCGTCAACACCCACCATCACCTCTACCAGAACCTGACTCGGGCCTACGGCCCGGCGCTCGAGGGCAACCTGTTCGGCTGGTTGACCACGCTGTACCCGTTGTGGTCCCGGCTCGATGAGGAGGCGGCGTGCGTCTCGGCGTGGGTCGGGCTGGCCGAGCTGGCCCTCGGCGGGGGCACCACGTCCACGGATCACCTCTACGCCCATCCTCACCGTGGCGGCGACCTCATCACGGCCGAGATCACTGCGGCGAGGGAACTCGGGTTCCGTTTCCACCCGACCCGGGGGTCGATGTCCCTGTCGGCCAAGGACGGCGGCTTCCCGCCCGACTCGGTGGTCGAGTCCGTGGACGTCATCTTGGCCGAGTCCGAACGCCTGGTCGGGCATCACCATGATCCGTCGAACGGAGCGATGGTACGCGTGGCCCTCGCCCCCTGTTCTCCGTTCTCGGTCACGCAGGAACTGATGGTTGCAACCGCCGAGTTGGCCGAACGACTCGACGTGCGTTTGCGCACCCACCTGGCCGAGGACCCCGGCGAGAACGACTTCTGCCTCGACCGTTTCGGTTGCCGCCCCGTGGACTACCTCGAGGATGTCGGCTGGGGTTCGGCCCGTTCGTGGGTGGCCCATTGTGTGCACCCGAACCAGGACGAGATCGAACGGCTCGGCCGTTGGGGCACCGGGGTGGCCCATTGTCCGGGCTCGAACATGATCCTGGGCGCTGGGTTGGCGCCGATCGCCGAGTTCCGGCGAGCGGGTGTGCCCGTGGGTCTCGGATGCGACGGCTCGGCCTCAGCCGATTCGGCTTCGCTCTGGCTCGAGAGCCGAACCGCGATGCTCCAGGGCCGGTTGCGGGCCGGTATGGCCGGCCAGGCGCCGGGCTCCTTCGGCGCACGCGAAGCGCTGGAGATCGCCACACGTGGGGGAGCGGCCTGTCTCGGCCGCGAGGGTGAGTTGGGACAGCTTTCCGTGGGGGCGGTTGCCGATGCGGTGATCTGGCCGGTCGACGGGCTGCTGCATGCAGG
>JAQCHM010000223.1 GCA_027730885.1 Actinomycetota bacterium
GACCGACACCCAGATTCTCATCCGAACGAGGGCGTCCCGCCAGAGACATGGGAGCTAACGGATCATCGTCATCGGCAGTGCTGGGGTGCCGTTTTCGGCCGCCAGACACTCCCGATGCGGGGTAGTGCGCCCACCGCGATCGAGACCAGGCCGACACCGCCCATCACCATGATGGTTCGGCGCAGGCCGATGGTCTCGGCCAGCACCCCGAGGGGCAGCGCGGCAATGCCGAAGCCGGCGAAGGAGAGCTGCATCAACGACTGCACCCTTCCCTGGTACCCGTCGTCGGTCATCCGCAACGCCAGCGTGCTCGACAGCGATTGATAACTGGTGCTGCCGGCCCCGATGACGAAAATCACCGCGAAGGCGGCCCAGAAGTTGGGGGCCGCGCCCAGTGCGGCGACGCCGAGCGTGAACAGCAGCCCGGCGCCGATGAGCAGATCCGATGCCTTGGCGCTGTCGGCTCTGGAAGCCACGAACAGCGATGCGGTGACAGCGCCGAGAGCACTGGCCGAACTGATGATGCCGAGGTGGACGTCGCTCTTCCCGAACACATCCTCGACCAGAGCGGGCAGGAAGGCCACGTAGTTGAAGGCGAACATGATGACGAAGAACGAGCTGACCATCAGTCGCTGTAGCTCCGGTCGCTCGTTGACATAGCGAACACCATTGGCGATCTCGACCCAGGGGTTTGCTCCGGGCGCCTCGACCGGGCGCACGCTCGGTAGGCGGAGCAACAGCAGGAAGCTCACCACCGACAACACCGCGGCGATGAGATACACCCCGCCGACGCCCACTGCCCGGACTCCGATGAGCACGCCGGCCAACGCGGGAGCAAAGATGCGGGTCGCGTTCATGCTGAGCAGCGACAGGGTGATGGCGTTGCCGAGGAGGTCACGGCCGACCAGATCGGTCGAATAGGCAACGCGTGCCGGCCCGTAGAACCCGAAGGCCCCGCCGTGAATGGTCGACACCACCAACAGCATCCAGAACTGTTCTGCGTCGAACAGCACGGCGGCGCCCAACCCGGCGGCGGCCAGTGCGATGGCGGCTTGGCTGATCAGCAGCACCGTGCGCTTCGGATAGCGATCGGTGGCGATGCCGCCGAGCGGGGTGGCGATGAGCATGCTGAAGCCGAACAACAGGTAGGTGAGCCCCAGCGCGCTCTCTCGTCGGGTCAGGTCCCAGGCCAACACACCACGCAGTAGGAACTGCATCTGTACCGACATGAACGAGAAGGTCCCGGCCCACCACAGCTTGCGGTACTGCGGATTCTGGAGCGAGACGAAACGGCCGGACATTTCCGGCCGACGCTAGCCGTAGGTCGCTTCGAGGTACCAGACTCCCCCCTCGACGGTGATCAGGTGGGCCGTTCCGTCATCGAGCAGTACCTGCAGACGAGCCCGGCGGCGTTGCGTCGCCGGGTCCCACCAACGTTCGTCGGCCGGCCACGGTCCGGCCCACGCCTGGACCGATCGGGGGCGCACCCGGCCGCGGGAGACCAACGCAGGCTCACCGGACAGTTCGCCTCGACCCGACACCACCACCGACCGACCGACCGGGTCGAGCACCTCGATGGGTTCCGGTTCGAACAGGACCTTTGCCGGTGACGGCGCGGGGATCTGCCCGGGCCACGGCTCCCGAACCCAGCCCCGACCGGTGGCCTGCCGTTCCTCGCCGAGGTCGACCACGCCCGCCGGAATCAGCGCGATCTGCTCCGACGGCGCACGGCCGCCGCGCCACTCGGGCACCATGACCGCATCGGGCCCGAGGAGACCCTGGAGTCGGGCAACCACCCGGGTGATGTCGTCGGCCCGTTCGGCTCGGCCACCCCAGAACCCCAGCTGCTTGCCGACAGCAGGAACCACTTCGTCGGGAATGAGGGTCAGGCGAGCCACTCCCGAGGTCAGCTTGGCCTGGTGCAGCCAACCGTCGAGTTGCCAGCGGGCCCGCTCGGCCAAGGCCGCTGCCGACAAGGCGCCCTCGTGACGCCACAGCCGCAGCAAGTGTTCACCGGTCTCGGTCCGGGCCTCGATGGCCACCCGGGTACACGCCAGCCCGTTTGCATCGAGATGGTGATGCAGTTCGTCGGCCAGGGCTTTGGCCGCGAACGCACAGGTGTCGATGCGCTCAGCAGGAGGATCGAACTCCCAGGTGACCGACAGGTCGGGCGCGGGACGACGCAGATCGGGCGGATGCTCGTCCTCGCCTGCTGCCAGACGATGCGCCTGTTGGCCTTCGCGGCCGAAGCGGCCGAGCACGTCACGAGGAGACAGAGCGGCGAACGAACCCAAGGTCCGCAAGCCCAACCGTTCGAGGACGTCGGAGAGCTGTGGGCGGTCGAGCGTACCGACCGGAAGTTCGGCCAGGAAGCCGGCGCTTGCACCGACCGGCACCACCACAGGCGTCGTCCTGGCCTCCAAGGTTCGGGTGGCCAAACGCGAGGCGAACCCGCCGTCGGCGACGGCGATCCTGGCCTGACCCCGGCCATCGAGCACCGGCAGGACCGAGTCGGCCACCAGCCGGCAAAGAGCATGGTCGCCACCGAAGAACCGCGACGGCCCACGAGTGGGAAAGCTGACCCGCCCGGGGATCGTGACCTCGACCAACGGAGTGAGGGTTTCGAGCGTCATCACCAACGGTTCGAACAACCGGGCCTCGCGATCGGGGTCTCGGTCGAGCACGGCCACATCGGGGCACCGGCCTTGGGCCTCACGTCGGCGTTGGCCGACGGCGACTCCTTCGCCACGAGCAGCAGGCGAACAGGCGATCACCCGGTTGGCAACCACCACAGCGGCCGGCTCGTCGAGAGGAATGCCCCAACTGACCACCGGCCAGTCGGGGCACCACAGGGTCAACGTTCGGGTAGCGGTCACGGCGACGCAGCCGACGCGACCAGAACGGGCGATTCGCGAAACGAACCCTGCACGGGAACCGCGGCCAGACATCCACGAACATCGGGCAACAACACCCCGAGTGATCGAGGATGACCGGTCCGACGCCCTACCGCGTCGATCGACACCCCCCGCCTCTGGAGGTGGCCGTGGCCCCGTCCCAGCCCCGCCCAGCCCAGCGTCTCCTCGACCCGGGTGTGGAGCGTCAGATCGAGAGCCGAAGGCCAGGTCCGTCCACCGTCGAGATGGAAGAGCACTGCCTCTCGTTCACGGGCCCGTGCCGACAGTCGCCGCGCGTCGCGTGGGCTCACCTGAGCCGTCGGAGCCACTGCCACCACGTCGAAGGCATCGAGTGCGCTGGATACAACTGTGCTCCATTGACCAGCCGGTGGCGTCTGCACCAACACAACCCGATCGAGCCGGACGCCGAACTCGGCCGCCGCCGCCAGACCGAGATCGGGGACACCGATGACGGCTACCCAACCTTCGGCGCCGAGCGCCTCGGCCCAGATGGCGAAGGCCAGGGACCACGCACCTGCTCCGCCGACGCCAACGCTCCAGCCTCGCTGGATGCCGCCCCAGGGGAACAAAGGCGACAGGACATCGGGGACCGGCAACACACGGTCGGTTGCGAGAGTGAGCGGAGCAAGGCGATTGATCAGCTCTTCAGGGAGACCCATTCCCTCAGTATCGAACATCTGTTCGACTATGGCAACCCCAGGTGCAGGGTTCGGATCAGCCGGAGAAGGATTCTTCGGTGGGGACGTCGACGCCTGGCTTGTAGTGGATGTACAGGCCCTCGAGCAGCTCCTTCAAGCCGTCGGCGTTGGCCCCGGGGGCCAATTCGACCGACACCGACTGGCCGTAGACATGGACTCGAGCGACCTTGCCGGACCCGAGCATGATGCGAGCCACATCGTCCGGGGGACGATGACCCCAGATGACCTGGCCGGCGTTGTAGCTCTCGTGGCCCATGCCGGTGAACGAACGATTGGTCTCGAACCGGATCACACCGTGTTGGGCCGAGGGCTTTTGGATCACGCTGACAGGCTCACCCATAGACCGCGGATGGTAGCCGCTTCCCCTGCCAGAACACCCAGACACCGAGCACGAGGGTGATCACCGCCAGGACGGTGTGGACCACTTTGAACGGGACCGAGTGGTCAGCGAAAAGGATGCCGAGGTCACGAACGATCCACCAGATCGAACCCACCACCGCCAAGGCCGAACCCAACGGTCGAACCACGTCGACTCCCCCCTCTACGGCGCTCTGCTTCACCGACAAGGCCAAGAGAACAGCCACCAGCAGACACGCAGCCGCGCCCACGAACCCCGCAGCGACCGCCATCCGCCAGTGGGCGACCCAACCCTCGTCTCGGACAATGTTCCGGATGCGGTTCCCCCAGACGAACAGCGTCCACCCGGCAAGGGCCAAGTAGGGCTTGAGGGTCATCAGGGTTCTCCCGACGAGTCGAGCGGATCGACACCGCACGATTCCAGACTGACGGCCAGCGCCGCGCGCACCTCGTCGCCTGAGGTCTCAGCGGTCGAACCCCCGGCGATCAGCGCTTCCTTGATGTCATCGTCCAGTCCGGCAACGGCACAGTCGGCCGCGGCCCGATCGATCCCCGACCCCTCGGCCAGCAACCCGGCCAAGAACGCGTCCACGTCATCGACCGACCCATCGGCGGGGTCGACGCCCAACAGCTCGTCGAGCTCGGCGTCGCTCAGCACTTGAGGCCCGCGCCCTTCGACCGGTGCCAAGCCGCGACCGCATTCGGCGGTGAGATAGTTGTCGAAGTCGAGCGACGCCTCGGACTCGATCAGGGCGATCAGCGCATCACCGTCGACCTTGGCGACGTCGTAGGAGACCTCGGCCAAGAGTCGACTCAGCTCGGAGTAGGCCTCCCGCAGCGCTCTGACCTCGCCCGAGACCTCCTCGGGCGCCTGGACCTCGAGGTCCGCCAGACGTCCATCGGTCGCGACCATGAACCCCTCGGCGGTCGCCGGATCGAACAACGCGGCGTACTCGGCGTCGAGGAAGTCGACGAATCCCGTGGCATCGGCACAGAAGACGGACCATGGCACCGTCGTGGCCGGCTGCGCCTGGATCTGGTCCCGACGATCACCAGTTGCCTCCTCAGCCCCGCCCGCGCACGCTCCGGCGGCGATCACTACAACAGACGCCAACGACACGCGCAGAACTCGTGGGCCCGACTTCACGAGAAGAGCTGCTCCTGGCCTCCACTCGGCAGTCGGCGGACACCCGACCATGGCTGATTGTCCATGAACACCCACGACCGCCGATGCAGGGGCGTCGGACCGTAGCCGGCGAGTGCGGCCCGATGACGCGGGCACGGGTAGCCCTTGTTCAGATCGAAGTCGAAGCCCGGGTAGTTCGGGGCCTCGGCTCGCATGATGCGGTCGCGCGTGACCTTGGCCAGGATCGACGCCGCGGCGATCGAGAGACAGCGGGCGTCGCCCTTGACCAGCTTCTTGGTGACCGGGTGTCCGACGAAATCCCAGTTCCCGTCGACCAGGACCGCGTCGACCGGGACGCGCAGACCCTCGATCGCTCGGCGAGCCGCGAGCTTCTGGGCCGCCGACATCCCGAGCCGATCGCATTCTTCGGGCCAGGCATGACCAACCGACCAACCCTCGCACCAACCGGCGATGCGATCGAACAGGGCTTCACGTTCCCGCTCGGTCAATTGCTTGGAGTCGCGCAACTTGTAGATGCGGCGATCCTTGGGAACGATCGCCGCCACGATGGTGAGCGGACCAGCCCACGAACCCCGACCGACCTCGTCGACGCCCACGACGACATCGAGCCCGGACTGCCAGCGCTGATGCTCCTCTTGCAGTCCGGGCG
>JAQCHM010000224.1 GCA_027730885.1 Actinomycetota bacterium
CCGTAGAGCACGACGGGCCATGGACCCACGATGCCGGCCAGCGTTCGGCCGGTCCGCATTTCCGCCACTGCGGTGAGCACGCTGCGCTCGCCGATGTCGGTGCGTTGCAGCAGACGACCGTCGGCGTCGATGACGCCAGACAGACCGGTCGGCGCGGCCATGAGGAGCCAGCGGTCGTTCTCGACTGCTCGAAGCTGGTTCGAAGCGACCTGCTGGGTGTGGACCTGGGTCAACCAGAACGACGAACCGTTCGTCGGATTGGTCAGGATTTGCGCCCCGTTTGCGACCGACTCGCGAGCCCGCCGCTCGAAGAACGCCTCCCATGAGATGGAGACGCCGACCGGGCCGACGGGGGTGTCGAGCACGGGTGGCTCGGTGCCGGGTAGCGCGTCGCGGGTCGGCAGGAGGTCGCCCATTCCTGTCGCTTCGACGATCGAACGGAAGGGCACGAACTCCCCGAACGGCACGATGCGGACCTTGTCGTAGCGGTCGAGCTCTCGGCCGCCGGGCAGCACGGTCGTGTGGAAGTTGAAGTTGAAGCGATCGTTGAGGGGATGGAACCACCCGGCGAGGACGGGCGCGTCGTACTCGGCGGCGACCCCGGCCACCGTTTCGCGGGCGGCTTGTATCGACAGATAGCGGCCGGGATTGACGACGTTCTCCGGCCACAGAATGAAGTCAACCGGTTCGAGGAGCGCCTTGGTCGCCTCGACGTGACGGGCCAGGACCACCGGCTCCTGGAACGACGATGCCCGGGTACGAACCGGGCCTCCCCCCTGGACGATCGCCGCCTCCACGTCCCGAACCACCGAGGCCCGCGGGTGAACAACGGCGATCAAGAGCACGGCGAGAACCGCGACGGCGCCGACGGCAGCCGGCTTGGACTCGCGTGTCCACAGCGCCGAGAGCATCTGGCCGATGACGACGACCAACATGATCACGAGCAACGGGCCACCGACTCGGGCGGACAGCACCAGTGGGGTGTCGACCTGGCCGAGCGCGATGTTGGCCAGCGGGACGCCGCCGAACGGCCAATACCAGCGCGCGACCTCGGCCAGGGCAACGGCCCCGGGCAGGACGATGCGGCGGGCGGTCGGGGTCGGAGGAGTGACTGCAGCGGCCAACCCGAAGTAGGCCGAGTACAAGAGGCCGGCGATGACGTAACCGGGCGGGGTCAGGTCGAACATCCACAGCATCGCCGGGAACAACCAGGCCGCCGCGACCAGCCACATTCGACGGAAGCGTCGCCAAGCGCCGGATCTGCTGGTCGTGGTCTCGGCCAGCAGACGGTCGGTCAAGGCGAAGCCGATGAAGGCCAGGGGCCACCAGCCCCACGGCGGTACCGACCCGGCGATACACACGCCAGCCGCAACCGCCCGGATCGTCGGTCGTCGCAGTACCGCCGGAACGCCGACCGTCATGTTCGGACGGCCTGGGCCGCCGTCCACGCCGACGCGATGGTGGCCGGGATGCCGATCCCTCGGTAGGCCGCTCCGGCCAGCGTGATGTGCGGGGCATCCGCGCCCAGCGCGGCGAAGATGGCCTCGACCCGATCCGCGTGCCCCGGCACGTATTGAGGGAGGGCATCGATCCAGCGGTGGACCCGCAGCGCCGTCGGTTCTGCGGTGATGTCGAGCACGCACTGGACCTCGGTCAGCAGCCTGTTCACCAGAGCTTCGTCGCCGAGGTCGAGGGCACGCGTGTCCCCGAAGCGGCCCGAAGTGAGGCGCAGGAGCACGCGGTCCGCCCGCTGGTAGTGCGCCCACTTCGTACTGAACCACGTGCAGGCGGTGAGCACCATGCCGTCGACTCGCGGGAACAGAATGCCGGACGCATCGAGGTGGGGCGTGACGGCCTGTGCTTCGAACTCGACACTGACCTGCGCGACCGACGAGTACTGGATCTCTGCCAACAGGCGACTGGCGGTCGGCGACACCTCGGCCAGCAGCCGACTGGCGGCGGGAGCCGGGGTGGCGATGACGACGCGGTCGGCGCCGAGCCCGTCCAGCGTGGGCGAGGCTCCGAGGTGCAGCGAGCGGGCGTCGAGGACTGCGACCAGCGCGTCGATGATCCGAGCGGTGCCTCCCGGCAGGCCGTAGAACACTGGCTCGTCGGCTCCCGGGCCGGCCGATCCCAGCGTGGCACCGACCGATGCCCGTGCCGCCCGCAGACCTTCGAGGATCGACACGTGGCCCTGGGCCGCCGCCGCGATTTGGGGAGCCGCTGACCGGAGGCTGAGTCGGTCGATGTCGGATGCGTTGATGCCGCCGATCATGGGGTCGATGAGCCGCTCGGTCACCTCGTCTCCGAGCCTCTCGCGGAAGTAGGCGCCAACGCTGATGTCGCCGCCGAGATCGGTGGGGGGTCGCGTAGGTTCGGCGGCAACCTCGGCCAGTCCTTGGGCGCTGATGAGGCCGCTTGCGGCGAGTTCGTCGAGATCGGTGGGGACTCCGAGCACGGTGCCTTTGGGGAGCTCGTGCAGGGCGCCGCTGCGATGAATATACGCAGGCACCGGGGCGACGGGGCTGGTGAGCTGGTCGGCCAGTCCCAGCTGTTCGCAGAGGGCGCGTCCCTGGGGAACCCGAGCCAGGAAGGTGTCGGCACCGGCGTCGACCATGCGGTCGCCGACCAGGGAACTCCACACCTTGCCCCCGAACCGATCGGACGCTTCGTAGAGGTCGAAGGTGTGGTCAGAGCGTTGCAGCTCGAACGCGGTGGCCAACCCGGCGAGGCCGCCACCGAGGATGGCGACGTGGGTCATCGCCGGTGGACCAGCTCGACGACTCGGGCCAGTTGCTCGGGGTCGGACTGGGGCAGGACGCCGTGCCCGAGGTTGAAAATGTGGCCGGGATGTCCCGCGTTGTCATCCAGCACTCGAACGATCTCCCGCTCGAGGACCGACCACGGGGCCAGGACGAGCGCGGGATCGAGGTTGCCCTGGAGCGCCACTCGGCCGCCGGTCCGGTCTCGGGCGACGCTGAGCGGGGTGCGCCAGTCGACTCCGACGACCTCGGCGCCGGCGTCGGCCATCAGTGGGAGTAATTCGGCGGTATTGATGCCGAAATGGATACGGGGCACCCCCAAGCCGGCCATGGCCTCCATGATCCGGCGGGAATGAGGGAGCACGAACTCCTGGTAGTGCTCGGGTCGGAGGGCTCCGGCCCAGGAGTCGAAGAGCTGGATGGCCGAGGCGCCGGCCTCGACCTGGGCCCCCAGGGTCGCGATGGCGTAGTCGGCCAGCCGATCACACAGGCGGTGCCAGAGCGTCGGATCGGCGTGCATGAGCGCCTTGACCTTTGCGTACTCCCGCGACGGACGGCCTTCGATCAGGTACGACGCGAGGGTGAAGGGGGCGCCGGCAAAACCGATGAGCGGTACGCCCTTGGGGGTCAGTTCGTGGACGAGGAGCTGGACCGTCCGGGTCTGGAAGGCGAGGTCGGTCGACGGGTCGAGCGGTCGGAGCCGGTCGAGATCCGATGCCGAAGCAAAGGGTTGCTCGCACACCGGGCCGATGCCCGCAGCGATGTCGATGCCAAAGCCGCCGGCCCAGATGGGGGTGACGATGTCCGAGAAGAGAATGGCGGCGTCGACGCCGTATCGGCGGACGGGCTGCAGGGTGATCTCGGCCGCTCGGTCGGGGTCGGAGATGGCGTCCAGAATAGTGCCTTCGCCGCGTACCGCCCGGTATTCGGGCAGCGAACGGCCGGCTTGGCGCATGAACCACACCGGAATGCGGGGTGACGGAAGTTGGCGGGCAGCGAGGAGCAACGGGGTGGTGTCCGGGTCGGGACGGAGCGGCGTCACGGACCTGAACGGTACCGGCAGTTCGGTACTGGCGTTCGTCTCCTCTACACTGGCAGCCCCCAAGTGGCAGGAAGACCTTGACTGACTCCCACAACGTGACGGACTCGCACCCCGAGAACAACTCACACCCCGAACTGGCCACCGAGCAGGCCCACCTTGATCGCGCCCATCGGCGCCTCGACGAGACGCGGGCCGAGGCGCTGAGGCTCAAGGACATGGTCGAAGTGGGGGCCGGGGGCACCAACCAGGCGCGATGGGAGCGCGATGTCATCAACGAGAACATCCTCACCCGCCTGAAGGATCTCGACATTGGCGACCGCTCGTTGTGCTTCGGTCGTATCGATCGGGCCGAGTCCGAAGGTGGCGACAGCTTCCACATCGGACGCATCGCAGTTGCGGACACCGACCAGGAGCCGCTGGTCGTCGACTGGCGCGCTCCTGTCGCGGAAGCCTTCTACCGCGCGACGGGTCGCGATCCCCAGGGCCTGGTGCGTCGCCGACATTTCACCTCCCGCGGTCGACAGCTTCTCGGTCTCGAGGACGAATTCTTCGGCGACGCCGCCACCGCCGAGCGGGTCACGGTCAACGGTCGGGAGCTTCGGGGAACGGGCGCGCTCATCGCGGCGCTCGAAACCTCCCGCACCGGTCGTCTCAACGACATCATCGGTACCATCCAGGCCGAGCAGGACGAGATCATCCGGGCGCCGCTCCCTGGCGTGTTGGTGGTTCAGGGGGGGCCGGGCACGGGCAAGACCGTCGTGGCCCTCCACCGCGCCGCGTACCTTCTCTACACCCATCGCTTCCCCCTCGACGGCCAGGGTGTGCTGGTCGTCGGACCCAACCGGCTGTTCCTCGGCTACATCGAGCAAGTGCTGCCCTCCCTCGGTGAGGCCGGGGTCGAATTGTCGGTGCTCGCCGATCTCGTTCCCCAGGTCCGAGTGCAGGGTCGAGACCCGCTCGACTCGGCCAGGGTCAAGGGCGACCTCCGGATGACCGGCTTCGTCCGTCGCGCGGTTCGCGACCGCCAACGTTCGCTTCGCACCGATCTCGTCGTGGGTATGGGCCTACGGCGACTGCGTCTTCGGGTTGATCAATCCGTGCAGATCATCGCTGAAGCTCGCCGGCGATTCCGGCCACACAACCAGGCGCGGAAGTTCGTGGTCGACTCGGTGTACGACGCCCTTGCACGTTCCCATCCCGATGACCCCGATCCCACGCTTGTTCGGGAGGCCATCGATGCCGACCCTGGCGTGCGCGAGGCCCTGAACTGGATGTGGCCGCTGCTGACCCCGCCCCAGCTGCTCCATGACCTGTTGGGTTCCGCCGCGCTGATCCGCTCGGCCGGGCCGGACCTCTCCGAGGCCGAGTGCCGCGCGCTGCACCGCCCGTGGCACGCTTCGCGCGACGGCCTGCAGGTCATGTGGACCGTCGACGATGTGCCGCTCCTGGACGAGGCGTATGACCGTCTCGGCCCTCGTCCGAAGAAGGCCGATCTCGACGAGGTTCGCACCTACGGTCACATCGTCGTCGACGAGGCGCAGGATCTGTCCCCGCTCCAACTGAGGATGTTGACGCGCCGGTCGTTGAACGGGTCGATGACCGTCGTCGGCGACATCGCGCAGTCCACCGGCGCCTGGGCTCACAACGATTGGAGCGAGGTGCTCGAACACCTCCCGGATCGACGCCCGTCTCGTCGGGCCGAGCTCACGGTCGGCTATCGAATCCCCGGGCCGTCCATGGCACTGGCCGCCCGGCTGTTGCCCTACGCCGCTCCCGATCTCACGCCGCCGACTGCGGTGCGTTCCGACGGCGACGAGCCACGGTTCGTCGCCGTCGATCTCGACCGATCCCTCGCCGACGCGGTGGTCGTGGAAGCCCAACGGGAGCTCGAACAGCTGGGTCAGGGGAACGTGGCCGTCATCGTGCCTGCTTCGCTG
>JAQCHM010000225.1 GCA_027730885.1 Actinomycetota bacterium
CTTGATCACTGAGCCACAATTTGAAGGCCAGTTCGCCGACCGTACCCCGTTCGAGGAGCGCTGCGCCGCCGCCGTCGGTCGGCGGGACCGGGACCTTGATGGCGTCCTCGGCACCGAAACGCTCGGGGTGAAGAACCTGTTCGCTGGTGGTGGGCGGCGACTCGATCGCAGCATCGACGGCGTCCTCCCCGCCGGCGCCGGCAATCCGGTCGACCAGCCTTCGGCCGTCGAGGTAGGGCGAAAGTTGCAGGAACAAGAGCATCTCGGGCAGCGACAGGTAGATCTCGATGTCCTCAGCACTGAGCACGGCGGCTTCGAGACGCGTCAGCTCCTTTTGCTCCGCGGCGCTGAGTTCAGCCCGCCACGCCCCTTCGACCCGCTGCGCGTTTCCTTCGACCACCGCCGAGAAGCCGTAACCGATCTCGTCGGTGGCGTCGTCGTACTCCGGGCGGTCGAGATCGAGCCACTGGTCGTCATGCGCGTGGGTGAGTTCGTGAACCACCACCAACCGCGCGTACAGATCGAGGTCGGTGCCCTGGACGTACAGCTCCTTGGTATCGGTGAAGTAGGCCCCCACTGTGCCGATCTCCCAGCTCGTTGCGAGGATCTCTGCCAGGTCTTCATCCGGCTCGATGAAGCCGAGGGAACGCCAGATCTGTGTGGTGATCTCGATCTCCGGCAGCTCCTCGTCGAAGTCACGCAGAAGTCTGCGGCCGAAGGCCTCGTCATCGACCAGCTGCACCGTCGGGAAGGTCTTGAACGGCCGCCCGCGGAATGATTCGACGAAGTGCGCTGCGTCGCAGATCTCGGCAGAGACCTCCGCAGGGCAGACCACGTGCTCGACGTCGGCCGGCGCCGACGTTGTGGGATCGGTCTCGCTCTGATCGGCCGGGGTGGTTGGCGTCTCGGGGAGAGTGGCGCTGCCCTCGGTCTGTTCGTCCGGCAACACCGACGTGTCGCTCGTCAGCGTCGCGTCGTCCGCCACCGTGTCGTCGTCTCTGAGCGAACGGAACGCCAGTGCGCCGCCGAGTACCAGGAGCGCCGCAACGATCGCCGACCCGGCCAGCAACAGGCCCTCGTGGCGCCTTGGTCCCGATGGCTGTGGCGGCTGGGGCCACAACTCGTGTGCCGGGTGTACCGAGGCGAACGGATCGCCGGCCGCCGGCGGGCCGGCACCCCAACCGGGAGGAGCGAGCGGCGGTCCCTGGGACGCGCCGGCGGGTAGTGGTGGACTCGATCGCGGTGGATTGTCGGGTGCGGGCGGCAGGCTCATCCAAGCTCGGCATCTGATGGTCGGCGTCGAGCGGAACCGTCGACGATGACGATGGTAGAACCGATCGCACGCCCGACCCGGGCAGGCGTGTCATTCGCTGCTCAGTGCGCGAGAGGACCGGCGAAGGGTGGCCTGGACGGTAGGGTTTTGGTGACCATGAGCTGTGCACCCCTCGACCGCGCTCACTTGTCAGACCCAACCCACGGAGCGCAATGACCAGCAATAGTCTCGCCGAGCTCGGCGACCGAGTTCGCCAACTCGCACGCGTGCCCTCGTTGCTCGTCGCCTGCGACTACGACGGCACCATGGCCCCCTTGGTGGACGACCCCATGCAGGCATTTCCCAATCGGGACTCGGTGGCGGCCATTCGCAGCTTGGCCGAACTGGCCAACACCCACGTCGCAGTCATCTCCGGGCGGGGCCTCCGCGACCTCGCCACGCTGTCACGGTTCCCCGAAGAGGTTCGGTTGGTCGGAAGCCACGGCAGCGAGTTCGACCTGGGGTTCGCCTCGCAGCTCACGCCGGAGCTGACGCGACGACGCCGCGAGATTACCCTTGCGGTCCAAGAACTCGGACGCACCTACGGGGCGTTGGTCGAGGAGAAGCCGACCGGAGTCACCTTCCATCTCCGCACCCTCGACCCGCAGGCCCAGGCTGCGGCCCGCGAGGATCTGGTGCGGGGCCCCGCCAGCTGGGACGACATTCACACCCGGAACGGGCACGACATCGTCGAGATGTCGGTGATCGAGACCAACAAGGGGTCGGCCCTGGCCACCATTCGCGCCCAGGTCGGGGCGTCCGCTGTGGTGTTCCTCGGCGATGACGTCACCGACGAAGACGCATTCCGCACCCTCGCCGGCCCGGACATCGGCGTCAAGGTGGGCGACGGCCAGACCAGCGCGGGTTTCCGGGTTCGCGACACCGAAACGGTTGCCAAGATCCTCGCGCTGCTGGGAGAGCTCCGGGCCGAGTGGCTCCGCGGCGCCGGTCTGGTGCCGATCCAGGACCACTCGATCCTCTCTGATCTCCGGACCGCGGCGATCGTCACACCCACGGGTCGCATCACTTGGATGTGTGCTCCGCGCATCGACTCGACGGCGGTGTTCGCCGAGTTGCTCGGCGGGCCTTCGGCCGGCTACTTCTCGGTGGCGCCAGAGAATGACGGCGCCCCACTCGAACAGCGTTACCGGCCTGGCTCCATGGTGCTCGAGACCCGTTTCGCGCAGTTCACCGTCTCGGACTACCTCGACGTTTCGAGCGGCCGGACCCGACGCCTGGCCGGCCGTTCCGACCTGATTCGAGTCGTCGAAGGCTCGGGCCGGGTGGTCGTCGAATTCGCCCCCCGGCTCGACTTCGGTCGAGTGCACACCAGGCTCGAGTTGCGGGACGAAGGCATCGTCGTGCTCGGCACCTCCGACCTCCTCGTCCTGCGCTCCTCCGGGGTCGAATGGGAGATCGTCGCTGACGGCAACCACGAACTGGCCCGGGCAATCGTCGACCTCGATCGGGAGCCGGCAGTTCTCGAGCTCCGCAGCGGCACCGGAACCCTCCGAGCCGACGCCCGCCCCGAGCCCGATCGCCGCGATGACACCGAGCGATACTGGCGGAACTGGTACGACCGTCTCACGCTCCCGGTGCTGCGCCGAGATCTGGTCGGACGCAGCGCGCTGGTTCTGAAAGGGCTGTGCCACGGACCCACTGGCGCGATCGTCGCGGCCGCAACCACCAGTCTGCCCGAGCACCTCGGCGGGGTCCGAAACTGGGACTACCGCTACTGTTGGCTCCGCGACGCAGCGTTCAGCGCGTCGGCTCTCGTTCGGCTCGGATCGCACGCCGAGGCAATGGCGTACCTCGACTGGGTGCTCGGGCTGCTCGAGACCCGTACCGACCCCGAACGCCTGGCCCCTCTGTACAACGTCACCGGTCGGCACCTCCCGCCGGAGGCCGCGATCAGCGAACTTGCCGGTTACGGCGGGTCGCGGCCCGTTCGCGTCGGCAACGGCGCGGACGGTCAGGTCCAGCTGGACGTCTTCGGACCGGTCGTCGACTTGGTTCACCTCCTGCTCCAGCGGGGAGAAGCTCTGTCGGCCGAACACTGGCGGTTGGTCGAATCGATGGTGCTCGCGGTTTCGCGCCGGTGGACCGAGCCCGATCACGGGATCTGGGAGATTCGCAAGCCTCCGCGGCACCATCTCTACTCCAAGATCATGTGCTGGGTCACCGTCGACCGGGCCATCGCCATCGCCGGAGGGTTCCTCGACCGGGAGCCCGCGGCGTGGACCGAACTGCGCAGTCGGATCGGACGTGACATCATCGCCAAGGGCTGGAACGACCAACGCGGTACGTTCACCGCGGCGTACGGCAGCGGCGATCTCGACGCCTCGGCGCTGGCCATCGGACTCTGGGGACTCCTGTCCCCCGAGGACGAACGGTTCGTCTCCACGGTGGCCGCCGTCGAACGCGATCTACGCAACGGCCCCACCGTCTACCGATATCTCGAGGACGACGGTCTGCCGGGGCGCGAGGGCGGGTTCAACCTGATGACCTCGTGGCTGATCGACTCGATGGCGATGGTCGGCCGAACCGACGAGGCCCGCACGCTCTTCGATCAGCTGTGCGGGCAGGTCGGGGCCACCGGACTCATGGCCGAGGAATTTGACCCTGTCGACGGACGCTGTCTCGGCAACCTGCCCCAGGCCTACAGCCACCTGGGCCTGATCAACAACGCAATCAACCTCGACCGTTGAGCCCGGGCTCGTCGCACTCAAGCTTCGGTCGGCGCTACTCGAGTTCGAGCGCAGCGGCTTCCCATGCCGCGAACAACTCGACGGCTTTCTTCTGGGCCAGCGTGTGGGCACCGAGAACCTGGTGCAGTTTCGACTTGTCCTCGTAGATGGCGGAATCGGCCAACTGCCCGGCCAGACCGGCGACGACCTCTTCGGCTCGCTGGGCCTGCCGTTCGAGGCGGGCCAGGTTGCGCTGCTGGTCGCGAGTCGAACGACTCCTGTAGTTGCGGGCCTCGGCTTCGGCTCGCTTCTCAAGATTTAAGATCTGCCCCTTGGACTCGGCAAGGCTCGTCGGCGACGACGAACCGCGGATCGCGCCTCCCACGACGTCGGCGGCCGGGGCCAGGATGTGTTCCTCGACGTCGCGGTACTGCGTCACCTTCCCGTCGCGCACCTCGACAAGCGCGCTCACCGTGTTGCGGATGAGATGACGATCGTGGCTGACCAGGATGACCGTCCCCGGATAGACCCCCAGCGCGTCCTCCAAAACATCACAGCTCGGAAGGTCGAGATGATTCGTCGGTTCGTCGAGCACCAGCAGGTTCACCGGGTTGCACATGGTCTCGGCCAACGCGAGCCGTGTGCGCTCACCGCCCGACAGGTTGCCCACCCGCCGGTCGACGGCGTCCCCGGAGAACCCGAACGAGCCGAGGACGGTGCGTAGGTTGCGGTTCTTCGGCTGATCACCGACCGAGTGCCGGAACTCCTGCTCCACGGTCTTCGAAAGATCCAGGGCGTCCACCTGATGCTGGGCGAAGTACGCAATGTCCACGTTGGCCCCCAGCTTGACGGTTCCCGACGCCGGCTGGAGCTGACCGAGGATGGCCTTGAGGACCGTCGACTTTCCGGCACCGTTCGGGCCGACGAGGGCGATCTTGTCGCCTCGCTCCACGACCAGGTTCACGTCGGTCACGACCGGTGACCCGTCGGCGTAGCCGATGTCCGCGTGGTCGATCTCGACGACGACGCGAGCCGAACGGCGGGGCTCGGGAAACCCGAACTTCACCTTGAGCTCGGCGATCTGCGGCGTTTCGATCAGCTCGAGCTTCTCGAGGGTCTTGATGCGTGATTGCACCTGGCGGGCCTTGGTCGCCTTGTACCGGAAACGCTCGACGAAGCGTTCGACCTGAGCCACCTTCCTGGCCTGGTTCGCCGCGGCGGCCTCGGCCGCACGGATTCGCTCTTCTCGCTGCACAATGAACTCGGCGAATCCCCCGACGTACTCCGTGGCGGTCTCCCAGGCCAACTCGACGACACGATCGGCCACCCCGTCGATGAAGTCGCGGTCGTGGGACACGAAGAGCAAGGCGCCCGGCCACGCCTGTAGTTGTTGCTCGAGCCAAAGGACGCTGTCGACGTCGAGATGGTTCGTTGGTTCGTCGAGCACGAGCACATCGGGCCGTTGCAACAACAGGCGGGCGAGGGCTGCCCGCATCTGCCAACCGCCCGACATCTCGGCAAGCGGGCGGTCCATGTCGGCGGCCGTGAACCCCAGGCCACCCAGGATCCGGCGGGCTTCGGACTCGATCTGATAGCCCCCGAGCTGTTCGAACTGGCTCTGGAGTTCTCCGTAGATGGCGAGCGCACGATCGTGCTCCTCGCCCTCGGTCGACGCGATCGCCCGTTCGAGCACCCGGAGTTCGGTCTCGATG
>JAQCHM010000226.1 GCA_027730885.1 Actinomycetota bacterium
CGTACGCGGGTTCGGACCAGAGACTGTGCTTGAAGGGAACGCCGCGGTCGACGAGCCAGTGGAAGTGTTCGAGACTCCGCTCGGAGTACATCGACACCTTGGCTTCGTCGGCGTCCGGACCGCACGCTGCCATCAGGAACTTGAACATGTCCTCGGCTGAGTCCTCGAATCCGCAGGCCGTCTGGACCGGCGTGCCTCCGCCGAGGTAGAGCTCTCCTCCGGCGATCGCCGACGCTCCGCCCGCACCGCCGGCCCGCTCGAGGATGAGTACGTCGGCGCCCGCTGCGGCGGCCTCAAAGGCTGCGGATGCACCGGCGCATCCGCAGCCCACGACGACGACGTCTGCTACCCCATCCCAGCGGGTGACCTCGTTCGCTGCTAACGGGCGGACTGATGAATCGTTCGACATGACGGCTGCTCCCCTCAGAACCCGGTCGGTGTGTCGAACTTAGGGTCTGGCGAGCGAGGGGCCGGCAAGAGGTTCCCGTCAGGTGGGATCGCACCTCAATCTGCGCGCCGGGTACCCACCATCAGTTCTCGGAACGGGATGTCACGGTCGACCTGCGGTTCCTTGGGGAGACCCAGGATCCGCTCGCCGATGATGTTGCGTTGGACGTGTTCGGTGCCGCCTTGGATCCCGTGGCAGAGCGATGTGAGCGCCATGTGGGTCACGGAACCTCCGCGCGGGGCGTCAGCATCGGCCAGCATGCCGCCGGCTCCGAGGATCGCGAGCCCGAGGTCTCTAGAGGCGCGTGCGATATGGACACCGGCCAGATGAGCGATGCTGCTCTCGGCTCCGGATGGTTTGCCCGCATCCGCCGCGGCTCGCGCTCGGAGCGTGGTGAGGCGGGCGGTCTCGCCCATCATGTAGAGCTGGGCGATCCGCTGACGGATGATCGCGTCGCCGACGCAGCCTGCCTCAGCGGCAAGTGCAGCGATCGCCAGTGCGTCGCCCATCGGGAACGAGGGAGCGCCCGTGCGAACGGATGCCGCGCGCTGCATCGCTTCGCCGACCGGCATGTCGAGGTAGCCGGGCTTCTCGCCACACGGGATGCCCACGCCGTAGTGGGCCCCGACGGCGTACGCTGCTCGCTCGAACGCGAGCGTCGCCATAGCCATCAGCCAGCCGTTGTTCAACCCACCGATCGTGTCGGAGTCGGCGACGCGAGCGTCGGAGAAGAACGACTCGTTGAAGTGGGCATCACCGTTGATCTGTCGAATCGGTCGGATCTCGACGCCGGGCTGGTCGACGTCGATCACGAAGAACGAGAGGCCCCGGTGCTTCGGGAGGCTGCTGTCGGTACGGGCGACCAGGATGCCCCGCTCGGCCTCGTTCGCGCCGCCGTTCCAGACCTTCTGACCGTTGACGACCCATTCGTCGCCGTCGCGGACGGCACGTGTCTGGAGCGAGGCGAGGTCGGATCCGGCATTGGGTTCGCTGAAGAACTGGCACCACGACTCGGCGCCGGTGGCCAGCGTGCGCATCCAGCGATGCTTCTGCTCCTCGGAGCCATACTCGAGGATCAGCGGGGCCGCCATCGTCTGGGCCTGACTGTGGGGTGGCATAGCGACCCCTGCCGCGTGGAGCTCTTGCCCCACCGCCGCAGCTTCGTCGGCCGACACGCCGAGGCCGAACCACTGCTTCGGCCAGGTCGGATAGGCCCAGCCGCTCTCGGCCAACAACTCCCACCATGCCCGTACGGTCATGCGGGCGTCCCAGTTCGCGTCGACCCACGCCCGGACGTCGGCCCGGAGATCATCGATTCCGCTGTTCGGCGCTTCCACGCTGCTCGTTCCTCCCTCGCTCGGATGCCTCGGTCGACGGGTGCCCAGCGACTGGCTGGAGGCTAGCTTCGGTGCCGTTGGTAGAGCGAACGGTGCCCGACCAAATCCCCCAGCACGAGGAGACTGCATCATGCCGATCGGGAAGTCGTTTCATCTGACGTTGCTCGTCGACGACCTCGCCGCGGCAGACCGGTTCTTCCTCGGTCTGTTCGCCCCGCACTGCTTCTACCGGGGTTATGCGCCGCTGCCGCTAAACCGCACGGCTTCGCTGTTCGTGATCGGCGACTTCGTGATCGAGCCGATGCAGCCGCATCCGCCCGCCGACGACGAGCGCGGCACGACGATTCGCCGTCTTCTCGACCGCTTCGGTCCCTGCGTCCAGAACATTGCGTTCTATGCCACCGACCTGCCTGCGATCGCTGCTCGCATGGAGGCTTGCTCGATCCGCTCGACCGACGGTGGCCAGGGGGACAGGACCTTGTTCGCCCACCCGAAGGACTTCCCCGGCCTCGTCGAGTTGATGGATCCCACACCTGCCCCCGGTCGGCCCGGAGGCCTCGCAGACCCTCGCCTCCGGCCGCAGTTCGACCCCGGTTTCTGGCGCCGGTCGCATGGACTCGGGATCGCTTTGGCGTCGCACGTCACCGTGGTGGTCCACGATCTCGACAGGGCGGTCCGGCTGTGGTCCGAGGTCATGGAAGGTCGCGTGCTGCCACATGACGACGATCTCATGCCAGGGGCCCGCAGCGCCTACCTCCGCGTGGGTTCCGACACCGTCATCGAACTCGTCGAACCGATCGATTCGACGTGCCCGGTCTCCGATGTGCTCGAGAGCATGGGTGAGGCGGTGTGCGGTGTGACGTTCCTGGTCGACGATCTGGACCGCGCACGCCGGCACGTCGAGCGCTTCGGCGGGCCGATCTTCGGCATCCAGGGGCCCGGTCGGTTCGAACTGGATCGCAAGGCCTCCTTCGGGGCGCTCATCGCATTCACCGACCGGCGCATCACAGGTGACGATCGGCAGTTGCCGGACGCTCGGTGATCCCTGCTTCGGGCCCGGCCGAACCCGACGTCATCAGCGCCCGGCGGCGAGAGCGGCGTCCACTGTTGCGTGGACGAAGCCGACGTAGTCGCGTTGATGGGTGATGTGGGCTGCGTGTTTGGCGTTGGCGATCTCGTAATAGCCGGCCGGCATGTTGGACGCCAGGACCTGGGTGGCTGCGACGAAGAAGTCGAGGCTGCGTTGGCCGCAGCCGAGCACGATGGGCACCGCAGGTTGGTGGAAGGCGTACTCGGTCTGCCAGCCCGTCCCGAGGTCGCTCTGGTAGGCGAGGCCCTCGGCCCGCAGACGCTGCTTGTCCTGGTCTGGGAGGGCTGTCCACTTCTCATCGCCGAGCACGCGTCGGTATGAGGCCTCGCCGAGCCCCTTGGGGTCGGTGTCGGCGGCGATGGCGAGCACGTTGGCCTGCGTCTCTGCCGACCACTCGGGCAGCCACGGTGCGTGCACTTCGTAACCGGATGCGGCACGGATCAGATCGGGGTTGCGTCGAGCAGCGCAGATCGCCACATTGCCCCCCATGCTGTGGCCGACGACGACGCTCGGCCGCCCGTGTAGCACGGCGATGAGATCGTCGGCATGGGCATCCAGCGAGCGCGCTCCGTCGGCGGGAAACTGTGACCGGCCGAAGCCCCGTCGGTCGTAGGTGAGGACGTGGAACTCGGGGAGCAGGTCGAACAATCGCTCGAGGCTGCGGGCGCTGTCGAGTACCCCGTGCACAAGCACCACGAGCGGACTGTCACGATCTGGACCGGGCCGTTCGACGATCCGGATGCCGTCCTCGTACCGTTCAACTGCGGGCTGCGTCACAGCGGGCGACTCTAGCCACGGCGGGCTGTTGCCCGGAGATGCGACACTGCCTTCGACCGCGTAAGCTCGAAGAGCCGTCCGTGGCAAGAGAGGTGGTTCGGGACGTGGGAGTGGCGATGGGCAGTGTCAATACGGTGCTTGGTCCGATCGGTGTGGATGAGATGGGCATCACTCTCATGCACGAGCACGTGTGCGTTGCGAGTGAGGGAGGGAGCGCTGCTCGACTCGCGCCTCGACGTCGATCGTTCCGACAACCTCGCGCTCGCCGTCGAACGCCTCGTCGCCGGTCGAGATGTCGGCATCCGGACGATCGTCGATGCGACCCCGATCGACCTCCATCGTGACGCGACCTTCATCAAGGAGGCCTCAGAGGCAGCGGGCATCAACATCATCTGCTCGACGGGTCTCTATACAGAGACCGACGGCCAACCGGCCCACTTCAAGAAGATGTCGGCGGCGGAGCAGAGCGATCTCTTCGTCCACGAGATCAACGAGGGGATCGGATCGACCGGGGTCCGCGCCGGAGTGCTGAAGTGCGCCACGTCGCAGCACGCCATCACGCCGGCCGAGGCGAAGACGCTCGAGGCGATTGCCGACGCGCAGTATCGCACCGGCGTACCGGTGATCACGCACACGTCTGCCGGGCACGGGATCGAGCAGGCGAAGATTCTCACCGAGGCGGGTGCCCGACCAGGCCGGGTGATGATCGGACATGTCGACCACAAGTACTCGTCCTTCTCGTACTACGAGAGGATCCTCCGTCACGGGGTGAACATCGCGTTCGACCGGTGCGGCCTCCAGGTGTTTCCGCCGGGTACCATGCGAGCGGCGCTCATCGCAGGGTTACTCGACCTGGGTCTGGGGGACCGGCTCTTCCTCTCGATGGACTCGGTGTCGGTTCACATCGGCCCCCCGTCGAGTCTGGAGATCGGGGCCCCCGATCCGCTCGTCTATCTGATGACCGACTTTTCGGACATGCTCGCTGCGTACGGCGTGAGCCACGAGCGGATGATCGAACTGCTCACGGCGAACCCAGGCCGGTTGTTCGGCTGAGCGAGAGCGGCTCAGCCGATCATAGGCAGTGGTTTCTCATCGTTCCGATGCCCTCGATCCAGGTCTCGAGGAGGTCTCCTGGGCGAAGGAAGCGGGGTGGGGTGCGAGCCGCACCGACGCCGGATGGCGTGCCCGTGAAGATCACATCGCCAGGCAGTAGCGAGAGCACTGCCGAGAGCTCTGCGACGAGGCGTGGAACGTCGAAGATGAGGTCCTTGGTGCGAGCATCCTGCATCGTGTCGCCGTCGACCGAGCACCTGAGCGCCAGATCGCCGGGGTCGCCGAACTCGTCGAGCGTCACCACCCACGGCCCCATCGGCCCGAAGCCTCGCCGAGACTTGCCGAGGGAGAACTGTCGGCCGGCTGCCATTTGGAGTTCGCGGTCGCTGATGTCCTGGCCCACGGTGAGCCCGGCGATGTACGACCATCCGTCGGCCGGGTCGACCCGATCGGCCTGGCGACCGATGACTGCGACCAACTCGACTTCCCAGTCGACCCGATCGGCGACGATCTCGATGTCGTCGAACGGACCGGCCAGCGACGCCGGGTACTTGGTGAACGTCGCCGGAGTCTCCGGAACATCCATCGTCGACTCGTCGGCGTGCTCCTGGTAGTTGAGGCCGATCGCGAACACTTGACGTGGCCTCGGCACCGGACAGCAGAGATGCGATTCATCGAGCGGCGCTGTGCCGGCGGAGACACCTGACGCGAAATCGACGAACGCGTCCCATTGTTCGTAGACCGACATCGGGTCGGATGTGAAGGTGCCGTCCGACACGGTCTCGATGTCGGCCACTTCGTCGTCGAGGACGAGCACGGCACGGCCGTCCAGGTTTGCGATCTTCATGCTGCACCTCTGCGGTGTCTGGTAGATGGAATGGACCGGACCAGCGCGGCGGTGGTGAGCCGGCGCTCGTGAGGTGTGCGCGAAATCGTCGTGGTCATGTTCGGATCGCCGCATCCAGCACGCTGGCGTCGAACTGGAAGACCTTGGCCGCGTTGTCG
>JAQCHM010000227.1 GCA_027730885.1 Actinomycetota bacterium
TGAAACAGGTATGCAACCCCCCGGCACACCTCGTTCGCGACGACCAGCCTCTCGCCCGACGATCGGGCAAGCTCGACCGCACCGTTGAGCTGCTCGAACAGATACGACAGGGTGGCGAGTCTGCCCTCGTCTTCACGCAGTACGTGGCCATGGCCGAACTGCTGGTTCGCCACTTCAACGATCTCGGGTTCAAGGTTCGCTTTCTCCACGGAGGGCTCGGCATCGACCACCGCGAACGTCTCGTTGCCGAGTTCCAAGAGGGCGACATCGACGTCTTCGTCATCTCGCTCCGTGCCGGTGGCATCGGCCTGAACCTCACTGCGGCGACCCAGGTCATCCACTACGACCGTTGGTGGAATCCCGCGGTCGAGGATCAGGCCAGCGATCGGGCCTGGCGGATCGGCCAGGACCGGCCCGTCCAGGTGCACCGCCTGATCGCTGAGGGCACCATCGAGGACCGCATCGCCCGTCTCCTCGTCGAGAAGCGACGCCTCGCCGAGGCGGTCGTCGGTTCGGGCGAGGCCTGGATCTCCCAACTGGACGACGAGGCGCTGGCCGACCTCGTCTCCCTCTCCAATGAGGGTTCGGACGAAGGGCCGGCGGGTTCGTGACGACCTCGCTCATCATCACGTCGCACTGGCCGTCGCCCACCAGCTGGTCCGAGCGTTGGCGGGAGGCCTTGACCACCCGTCTCGGTGTGACCAACACTGCCCTCATCTCGGGCTCCGCCTACGCGAAGCACGACCGGCAGCTCGATGTCACCGTCGAGTCCGGCGCGGCCCACGCGGTAGCCGGGGCCGACCGGCGTCTCCCGCATCAGGTCGAAGTCGCCGTTCCTGCGATTCCCGAAGCTCTCTGGACGACACTGATCGACTGTTTGGCCGATCGGGCAGACTTCGTCAACGCCTTGCTCGAGCGCGAGCTGCCCGTGACCATGCTCGACGTCGCCGATCAACTCGGCGTTCCCCTTCTGCCCGTGGATGGAGAACTCGCCTGGAGTTGCTCGTGCGCCCACGACGTCATCGGGCGTCGGCGGCCCCAGGCCCGCACCGCAGCCGCTCGCCGTGCCGCCGACCGCATCGCCGACCTCGCCGCGGCAAACCAGTCGGCGGTGGAGCCGTCCACAACCGGGGGTAACGGCGAGACAGCCAACGCGCCGATCATGGCCAAGCAGCCGTGCAAGCATGCAGCCGCAGTGCTACTGATCATCGGCCAGCAGCTCGACGACGATCCGTTCGAGTTGTTCGTCCTCCGGGGCCGGACGCGCACCCAGATCAAAGATGCGCTCAGCGAGCGACGGGACGACATCGTGCGACCAGCCGACGGACCGTCGGTCCGCGCCGACGAGGCGTGGTCGCGCTCGCCCGGAACGCTGCCGTCCCCGACAGAACCTCCGGCGGGCCCCGGTTCGCTCAATGCCTTCGCCAGCGATCCCCCGCCATCGGCGCCGTTCACGGCCGACGGTCTCCGAGTTCTGGCCGATGCCGCGGCCACCCGAGCTTGGCGCGTCCTCGAAGGTTCCGCCGAGGCGCACCTGCACCTGGATCTTCCGACCGACCTGGCCCGCCTCGCGGCCGAGCTCGAGAGAACCCCGCAGTGGAGAGGCCTCGTCGCGCGCAGCGGGCTGACCGGAGCGGAGCTCTCGGCCCGGGCCAATGCGTGGCGAATCGCGGGTGCCGGAGGGGTCGCCGTGCAGTTGGCGCACCGACGACTCGCCCGCGTCGCGCCAAACGCGCAGCTTCGCCAGGCACCCGACGGTTCCTGGTTCCGCTACGAGAAGCGAGGCGGCCGGTGGATGCTCGTCACCGGGCCGGCGGAGCATCCCGAATCGTTGCTCGCAACCGACCCGATCGGTGGGAGCTGAGGTGGCCCCCGTCTCCGAGCAGTGGAAGCGATGGCGGTCCGAGGTGGACCTCGACGAATACGAAACCCGTTGGTCTCGGCTGGCCGAGTCCGGCCAGGACGTCTTCGGGGAGGCCGACTTCGTCTCGCGCTTCGAGCCGAAGTCGGCCCTCGACGCCGGCTGCGGGATGGGACGCGTCGGCATCGAACTCGCACACCGCGGTGTCGACGTCGTCGGCGTCGATCTCGACCCCGATCTCCTCACCCGCGCAGCCGCCGCGGCCCCCGACGTCTGCTGGGTCAACGCCGACCTCGCTTCCCTGGACCTCGCCCGCACGTTCGACGTCGTGGTGTTGGCCGGCAACGTGATCCCCTTCGTCGCCGACAGCGACCGACCGCTCGTCGTCGCACGATGCGCGGCCCATGTGCGTCAAGGCGGCATGCTGATCGCCGGGTTCTCGCTGCGACCCGATTGGCCGGGCGCCGACGCCTATCGACGATGGTGCGACGCCGCGGGTCTCGACCTGGTCGAGGCCCATGGCGCCTGGGATTCCTGGAAGGCGGCCGACGGCCGGCTGCCGGGCGAGGACGGCGACTTCACAACCGGCGCCGATTACGCCGTGTTCGTCCACCGCAGACCCTGAACGCCCGGGCGTTGGGTGGCCGGTCCCCGAGTCCACTAGCTTGCGATCATGACCGGCCTTTCAGCGGACGACCTCAAGAAGTTCAGTTTCCGCGTCTGGAACTACCGTATGGGCGAGCAGGTCTCCATGCTCGTGCACCTCGGTGACCGACTCGGCCTCTACAAAGCGATGCAGGGCATCGGACCCGTGGACAGCCACGAACTCGCCGCCGCGACCGGATGTCACGAGCGCTTCCTGCGCGAATGGCTGCTGGGGCAGGCTGCGGCGGGCTTGATCGAGCGGCACGACGACCGCACCTTCGAGCTGACCGATGTCGCAGCCAAGGTCCTCGCCGACGAAGACGACTCGTTGGCCTTCGCGGCCGGAGCGTTCCGTGGGGGTACGTCGCCCGAAGTGATCGATCGCATCGTCGACTCGTTCCGAACGGGCATCGGCGTAACGTACGAACAGCAGGGACGCGCGGCCGCCGTCGGTCTGGCCCGGATGACCGGACCGTGGTCCCGGCTGGCGCTGACGTCGGTGATCCTCCCCGGCCTCGACGGCGTGGTCGCCAAACTCGAAGCGGGCGCGAAGGTTCTCGACATCGGATGCGGCGGCGGTGTCACGCTGGCCACCATCGCCGCGGCTTACCCCCGAACCACGTGCATCGGTTACGACCTGAGCAACGAGGCGATCACCCTGGCACGGGAACTGATCGACGCCAAGGGGCTGACCAACGTCGAGTTCGTGGTCGCCGGCGGCGAGGACCTTCCCCCTACGGCAGACGTCGATCTCGCCATCACCTTCGACTGTCTGCACGACATGGCCCATCCCCAACGCACCGCGGCGTCGGTCCGGCGGGCCATCGCCCACGACGGAACGTGGCTGATCAAAGACATCCGCTCGTCGGGCGACTGGGACCAGGACCGTCGCAATCCATTCCTTGCGATGTTCTACGGGTTCTCGGTGATGTCGTGCCTCCAGTCGGCGATGTCCGAGCCGGACGGCCTCGGCCTCGGCACCCTCGGGCTTCACCCCCATCGAGCCGAGGAGTTGGTCCGGGAAGCGAGCTTCGGTTCCTTCGTCACCCACGACTTCGAAGATGCCGCCAACCTGTACTACGAAGTCCGCCCCTGAGGGCGAAGATCATCCAAACCTTCATCCCACCGATACCCGACGCCTTGTTGTACCGATGAGCCATCATGAGAAGGCGTAGCGAGAATCATCTCGTGCCGAAGAAGAGCGGACCTTGGCGGCAGCTCTCGCCCTCCATCAGTCAGGCACAAAGGAATTTCACGGGTACCTGCTTGCTGGGCAGCTGAAGAAGCAGCCAAGCACCCAGCGGGTCATGGCCTATTCGACGTTGTACCGATGTCTGGATCGCCTGCAGGAACGCGGTCTGGTGCAGTCCTGGTGGGCTCCGGACAACACCGGATCGGGGGGGCCGCCCCGGCGGCTCTTCTCCCTCACCGACAAGGGAAGAGCAGCAGCCAAGGAGCTCCCGGCGACACCCGACGGTGACGGCTTCGGTTGGAAGCCCTCGGAAGGCTGAGCCAGCTCCCAACCCGCAGGCCGACCCGACCGGCGATCGCGGTAGCGTGCGATGGTGACCGTCCCCATTGATCTGACCGCCATCCGGTTTCATCGCGCCGCCGGTGCCGACAGCGGACCCCACCCACTCGTGGTCGGGCTAACCGGCGGCACCGGCGTTGGTAAGAGCACCGTCTGCGCCCGGCTGCGCGACGCAGGAGCCGTCATCGTCGACTGTGACCAACTCGGCCGCGACGTGGTCGCTCCGGGTGGGCCCGCGCTCGAGCCGTTGTTCGAGCGGTTCGGTCCGACGGTTCGAGCAGCCGATGGTTCGCTCGATCGCGCCGCGCTTGCTTCGATCGTCTTCAACGACCCGATGGCCCTCACGGCCCTCAACGCGATCACGCACCCGGCGATCGATCGCGCCATTGCCGAACGTATCGCCGACGCCGCGCCCGAGGCCATCGTCGTATTGGATATGGCCGTTCTGGTCGAGTCGACCTTGGGCCGGGACTCCTATCAAATCGTGGCCGTGATCGAGTCGACCGTTGAGCTGAGAATCGAGCGGCTGGCCGGTCGAGGCATGTCCCCCGAAGACGCCCGCGCCCGTATGGCCAGCCAGGCCACCGACGAACAGCGACGGGCCGTTGCTCACCTCGCGCTCGACAATAGCGGGGAACTCGAGGCGCTCGACAAAGCGGTCGGCGCCCTCTGGAGACGTCTGGTCGAGCTGGAAGCAGCGACCCGTTCGCCTCAGCTTTGATCCGCCTCCGGCGTCACCCCGCGTGGGGCGGAAAACACCGAGCGGGAGACTTCTCCGGCCCCGGTCAGGCCAGGAAACCGGCGAGACGCAAATTCTCAAACACGATGCTCCGTTCGTCTCCATCTCGGGCCATACTTGCGCAGTGCCAGGCCGCGGCCGGCACGTTGTGTACAGAGGCGAATGGTTCGGAGACGATCTGTGGAGCAGATCGAAATTCATCCGCGGGCTGACCTGTGGCGCCGTCACTGCCGGCTCGACCCTGTTCGCGGTCGCTGCACCCGTCGGGGCGCAGACCAACGCGAGCCAGACATGCGCCACCCAGGACATCAATGAGAACTTCTACATCAGCGGCCCCAGCCAGTCGGCGGTCTATTCGATCGCCATCCCCGCGGGCACGGTTTCCATCCCCTCCGCAACCGCCCGCGACTTCTACGCCGGTCGTGCCGCGGCGGTCAACCAGCTGAGCGAGCGTTGGCAGATCCAGTTCCTCGGAGCTGACGGCGCGGTCGTGGCGACCTCGGAACCCACGGTCGACGTTCCCGATGGCGAGGACGACCAGAGCTGGACCGGTTCGCTGCCCGATGTCACGCTCTCGAGAGCGGTCACCGGCATCCGTGCCATCCACCGTCCTGATCTGCCCTCCACCGGCGCCGCCATGAGCGTGTGGGCGAGCGGCGTCACGCTCTGTTGGCCGACGCCCGCCCCCCGGCGGTCTGCCCACCCGACGCCGCGGGCAATCCAGTGACACCCAACCCCGACGGCACCTGCCCGCGCCGCCACCGGCTGGACCGGTCATCTGCGGCACCAACGCGGCAGGCAACCCCGTAACGCCCAACCCCGACGGCACCTGTCCGACTCCCCCGCCCACGGTCCCCCGCCCCACCAACTGCGGAACCGACGGCGCCGGTAACCCCATTGCCACCAAGGCCGACGGCAC